>DZDC01000154.1 GCA_022736595.1 Draconibacterium orientale
CTCAGGGTAAACTCAGCTCAGGGTAAACTCAGGTCAGGCTCAGCTCACGCCGAAGTCTCTACGCATCGCTTTCTGTTTTTTGACTTCCTTGCCTAAAAAGGAAAGCTCCTTCAATTTAAGCGTTTAAAACATTGTGAAAAAAGTATTAAAAATGTGTAATTCTTATCAAAAAAACAATTGTATTTTTGCGGCATCAAAATTCTTAAACCCCATCAATGAATCTATCAGCCCCAAGTAAATCCTTTTCTCTCTTAAGCTGGTTTTTTGTTTTTAGTGATTTTTGGTCGTCTCAGCTCCACTTTATCATTCCCCATCAACGCAATTTATACGTTACCTCCTTCATTCCAAGGGGGTATTTTTTTATTTAAAAATATGAACAACAAAAAAGCAGTTTTAATACTTGAAGATGGCAGCCGCTTTGAAGGTGCAAGCTTTGGTTACGACCAAAGTGTGGCCGGAGAAGTGGTTTTTAACACCGCCATGACGGGCTACCCTGAAAGCCTAACCGATCCTTCCTATCGGGGTCAAATATTGGTGGCAACCTATCCCATTGTGGGCAATTACGGCGTGCCTATGAAAGGGGAAGAAGACCGAATGCTGAAGTTTTATGAAAGTGACAAAATTCAAGTAAGTGGTTTTGTAGTAAGTTATTACAGTCAGGATTATAGCCATTGGAATGCCGATAAAAGCCTCGATCAATGGATGAAAGAGAACAAAATTCCCGGTATTTCAGGTATTGATACCCGTGCCTTAACCAAAGTGTTGCGCGAAAAAGGAAGTATGCTTGGCAAGATCGTTGTTGAAGATCAGGATTTGGTACTTGACGATCCTAACCAACGCAACTTGGTGGCTGAAGTTTGTCACTCCCATCGCGAAGTTTATGGAAGCGGGAAATACCGTATTTTATTGGTGGACTGTGGAGTGAAAAACAACATCATTCGCCATTTGCTCAAACGCGATACCACCGTAATTCGAGTGCCTTGGGATTGGGATTTGAGTCAGGAAGAATACGACGGACTTTTTATAAGCAATGGCCCTGGTGACCCTAAAAAATGCGATATCACCATTCAAAATTTGGCCTTGGCTTTTGAAAACGATCAGCCTATTTTTGGCATTTGCCTCGGCAATCAATTAATGTCATTGGCCTCTGGAGCCGATACTTACAAGCTTAAATACGGGCATCGCAGCCACAATCAACCTGTACTTCACCTCGGTAACAATCGAGCTTACATTACCAGCCAAAACCATGGTTTTGCCGTAGATAACAAAAGTTTAGGCACCGATTGGGAACCACTCTTTATTAACCTCAACGACCAAACCAATGAAGGGTTTCGGCATAAAACTAAACCTTTTTTCAGCACCCAGTTTCACCCTGAAGCCAGCAGCGGCCCTACCGATACTGAGTTTCTTTTTGATGAATTTATTGAGTTAATTGAAAAATCCAAAAACTCTAAAAACTCGTAAATTTTTACAAAACTGTAAAAATTATCATATATTTTCGGACCATTCATATTTAACAATCTTATTATCATGATTATAAAACCCAAAAAAGTACTTATTCTTGGTTCCGGAGCTTTAAAAATTGGCGAAGCCGGAGAATTTGATTACAGTGGATCACAAGCCCTCAAAGCCTTGCGCGAAGAAGGGGTTTATTCCATTCTCATCAATCCCAATATTGCCACCGTGCAAACCTCCGAGGGCGTGGCCGATAGGGTGTACTTTCTGCCAGTAACCGTGGATTTTGTTACACGAATTATCGAAAAGGAACGTCCTGATGGACTTTTGCTAAGTTTTGGTGGTCAAACGGCATTAAACTGTGGTATTCAACTGCACGAAAATGGCGTTTTAGAACAATACAATGTACAGGTTTTGGGTACTCCCATTCAGTCGATTCAAGTGACCGAAGACCGTAAAAAGTTTGCAGAACTTCTTGGAGAAATTGATGTGAAAACCCCTGAAAGCTTTGCTGTTACAAACATAAAAGATGCTTTGGAAGCTGCCCACAAAATTGGCTATCCCATCATCACAAGAGCTGCATTTACTTTAGGCGGTCAAGGGAGCGGTTTTTGTTACAACGATGAAGAATTGATGAAATTGGCCGAAACTGCCTTTGCCTATAGCGGACAAATACTGGTTGAAAAATCGCTTAAAGGATGGAAAGAAGTAGAATACGAAGTGGTGCGGGATGGAAACGACAATTGCATCACCGTTTGTAATATGGAAAATTTCGATCCATTGGGAATTCATACGGGCGAAAGCATAGTGGTGGCACCATCTCAAACCCTTTCCAACAGCGAGTATCATAAATTGAGAGAAATTTCCATCAAAATTATTCGCAAAGTGGGCGTTAAAGGCGAATGTAATGTGCAATTTGCCTTGGATCCTAAAAGCGAAGATTATCGTGTAATAGAAGTGAATGCCCGACTCTCTCGTTCCTCGGCATTGGCTTCAAAAGCTACAGCCTATCCTCTGGCTTTTGTGGCAGCTAAGATCGCTTTAGGCTACACCCTTCCCGAACTTAAAAATGCGGTAACTCGCACCACCTCTGCTTTTTTTGAACCCGCACTCGACTACATCACCATAAAAATTCCACGCTGGGATTTGAGCAAATTTCATGGCGTAAACAATCAACTCGGGAGCTCCATGAAAAGCGTCGGCGAAATTATGGCCATTGGAAGAAGTTTTGAAGAAGCCGTTCAAAAAGGACTTCGAATGATAGGCCAAGGAATGCATGGTTTTACAGCCAATAAGGAAATGCAAATTGAAGATATCGACCGTGAACTGTCGCAACCCACGGATATGCGTATCTTTGTGATTGCCCAAGCCCTTAAAAATGGATACACAATCCCTCAAATTCACCAGCTTACTGGTATCGACCCTTGGTTTTTAAGTAAACTCGACAACCTGCTCCAATTAGAAAATCAGTTACACGAAGTTGAAGGCATTCAACATCTTTCGGACCATCTTTTAAGAGAAGCCAAAAAATCGGGTTTTTCAGATTTTCAATTGGCTCGTTTGGTTATGAAAAGCAGCGACGAAAATATTGATCAACAGTTAATTAAAATGCGTCAACACCGCAAAGAACGTGGCATAACCCCTTTTGTAAAACAAATTGACACCCTTGCGGCTGAATACCCGGCACACACCAATTATCTCTACCTCACCTATCATGGAATGGAACACGATATTGCTTTTGAAAATGACAAAAAGAGCATCATTGTTCTGGGATCGGGAGCCTATCGCATTGGCAGTAGCGTAGAATTTGACTGGGGAAGTGTGAACGCTTTGCAAACGGTAAAAAAAGAAGGTTACAAAAGCATTATGATCAATTACAATCCTGAAACCGTAAGTACCGATTACGATATGAGCGACCGATTGTATTTTGATGAGCTGAGTTTTGAAAGGGTGATGGACATCATCGAATTGGAGCTGCCCAAAGGAGTTATCGTTTCGGTAGGTGGTCAAATTCCTAACAATCTTGCATTGCGTTTGTACCATGAAAAAGTAAATATTTTAGGTACTTCGCCCTTGAGTATCGACCGTGCCGAAGACCGACACAAATTTAGCAGCATGCTTGACAAACTGGGAATCAACCAGCCCTTATGGCAGGAACTCAGCAGCATGGAAGAAATCGATCGCTTTGTGCAACAAGTTGGTTTTCCGGTGCTTATAAGGCCGTCCTACGTTCTTTCCGGGGCAGCCATGAATGTGGTTTCCAACAAAAGTGAACTCCACGACTTTTTGAAATTGGCCGCCAATGTGAGCAAGAAACATCCAGTGGTGGTGAGCGAATTTATTCAGCAAGCCAAAGAAATTGAATACGATGCGGTGGCTGATGCCGGTGAGATTGTAGCTTATGCCATCAGCGAGCATATCGAATTTGCCGGAGTGCATTCGGGTGATGCCACCTTGGTTTTTCCTCCTCAAAAAGTATATTTTGAAACCATCCGCCGCATCAAACGCATTGCCAGACAAATCGCTAAAGAACTGAATATCAGCGGGCCGTTCAACATACAGTTTTTAGCTCGAGACAACTTTGTAAAAGTGATTGAATGCAATTTGCGAGCTTCGCGTAGTTTCCCCTTTGTGAGTAAAGTTTTAAATCAAAACTTTATCGAAATGGCCACTCAAGTGATGCTGGGAAAAAAGGTGGAGAAACCTGAGAAAAACCTTTTCGATATCGACTATATAGGCATCAAAGCCAGTCAGTTTAGTTTTAGTCGCCTCACCAAAGCCGATCCAGTTTTGGGAGTTGATATGGCTTCCACTGGAGAAGTAGGCTGCATGGGTTACGGTTTTTACGAAACCATGCTCAAAGCCATGCTTTCGGTAGGTTATAAAGTTCCTAAAAAAGGAGTTTTAATTAGTTCGGGCGATATCAAATCCAAGGTAGAATTGCTAAGTGCATGTAAAATGTTACAGGAGCGTGGTTTAGCCATTTATGCTACCCAAGGCACTGCTACCTTTTTGCAATCGCATGGTATTGACCCCATTGTGGTTCATTGGCCCGACGACAAGCGCAAACCCAATACCATTGACTTAATGCACGAAAAACGAATCGATTTTGTGGTGAACATTCCTAAAAACTTGGAACAAGGCGAACTCAACAACGATTACACCATTCGACGTACTGCAGTAGATCTTAACATTCCCATCATCACCAATGCCCGCTTGGCAAGTGCTTTTATTCAAGCCTTTTGCGAAGTGGAAGTGGACGACATAGAGCTTGGCAGTTGGGACGAATACATCGAAGGAAAGAAAACTCATAAATAATCACTACTGACCGATTAAATATAGAAAGCCAATTATTTCTATAGATTCCGAGCGTAGCGAGGAATCTAAAACTTTTAGTAAGTCCGTAATGATAAATAAGATAGATCTTAACCCACTTTGCAGCTAATCTGAAAAAAACAATTGCTTTTCAATGACTTGGC
>DZDC01000034.1:0-1865 GCA_022736595.1 Draconibacterium orientale
GCCCAATGTTAAATAATACCAATTGTAATTAGGGCTTGCTTTTGAGTGAATATTCTGAAAATTTACTAAAGTTTACTTTCCACAACAGATAACACCTCCTTTTCAACAAAAGCTGCACGATTTTCGATGTTTTTCGCTTCAGACAAAAGCCTATCTGCCAATTCTTTATCATTCAAACCCGAAGCATTAATGCGCACATTGAGCATGGCTCCGCGTACACCAGCCATAGCAGCTAAGGCTCCCACTCCGGCATCAGTTACTGAATTTGGATTTCCAAATTCAGCCATGGCTTTCATCACTTCCATGCTTTCGTAACACAAATGCATCACCTTCAAAGGTACTTGTGTGGCATAAAGCGTAGCCTCTTGAATAGCCTGAGTGCGAGCCATTTTTTCTTCGTCAGTTTTCTTAGGAAAATCAAAAGCTTCCATTATTTTATTAAAAGCATTGGTATCTTCATCCACCATTTTTAAAAGTTGATCGTGGTAATGTTTGCCTTTTTCAGCCCAATCAGAAAACTCTTCCCAACGACTGTCCCAACCTCGTTTATGGGAAGATAAATTGGCAACCATGGTTCCCAAAGCCGCACCCATGGCGCCCATATAGGCTGAAATACTTCCGCCCCCAGGAGCTGGAGATTCTGAGGCAGTTTCATGTACAAAATCGGTTAAGTTCAAGTCAATCAATTGCTTCTTTTTACCTTCCTCGAGGATGTATTCCACAATTTTTTTCTTGGGTTCAAAGGGATAAAGCTCATCTAAGCCCATTGATTTTACGGCAATTTTTATCAATTCCGAATCTGAGACGCCAGTGGACCGCTGTTGCAAACGCAAATAATGACGGCCTGCATCCAACATGGCACTCAAAGGAATTACGCCCACCAATTCGGTTCCAGTTACACTCAAACCACGCATTTGAGCTTTGTTACAAACTTCGTCAAAAGCAATGTGCAAGGGTGTTTCAATTATATTGGTCATATTCATCGACACTTGTGCCACAGCATATTCTTCAATAAACCATCCAATGGCTTTAGTATGTTTCAAAGTTCCTGGCACCATCACTGGGTTACCTTTCTCATCCTTCACAATTTTTCCTGTGATGGGATCGCCTTCACGCATAGGACGACCTTTTTCACGCACATCAAAAGCCACAGAATTGGCTCTGCGAGTGGAAGTTGTATTCAAATTGAAATTTACTGCCACCAAAAAGTTTCTTGCACTTACGGCAGTTGCTCCACTTTTAGCTACTTGCTCCGACCATTGATTGGGACCAAAATCAGGACGCCATTGCTCGGTAATGATACGCTGCGGCAAAGCCTCATATTCTCCTGACCTACAGTTTGCTAAATTGCGTCTTTCAGGACTTGTGGCCGCAAACTCATAGCAAAACACGGGAATATTCAACTCCTCACCAAAACGTTTAGCAAGCCGATGAGCCAGTTCTACCACTTCTTCCATCGTGATGTTAGCTACGGGAACTAAAGGACAAACATCGGTGGCACCAAATCGAGGATGAGCACCCGTATGTTTCTTCATATCAATAAGTTCTTTGGCTTTACGGGTGGCATTAAAAGCCGCTTCCAACACTTTTTCAGGCTCACCTACCATTGTTACCACTGTACGGTTTGTGGCTTTCCCCGGATCCACATCCACCAATTTTACACCTTCTACCTTTTCTATTTCTGCGGTGATTTGATTAATAATATTCATATCGCGTCCTTCACTAAAATTGGGAACGCATTCAATGAGTTTTTGCATATTTCTATTTTTTATAATTGCTTATTTATTTTCAACAATAATTTTTCCGTTTAAAATCAAGGTATCCACCTTATTATCACCATAACTATAAGTCCAATATTGATAGCT
>DZDC01000034.1:1965-4185 GCA_022736595.1 Draconibacterium orientale
AGTAAAGTTGGCATAGTGGCGGAATTAAGCAAACTCTTTATTTCCTCATCTCCGGCATATTCCAAATGATCCACTGACAGTGCATTATATTTCACACCGAGCTGAATACCACCACTAAAGTCGAGCTCGTTGGCGTGAAGTTTTGCTTTTAAGCCGTACTCTTGGGCTTTAATCAAAATTCTTTCAGTTTCATTTACCGTAAAAAAGCCCTTATCGCAGAACACGTCCACAAAATCAGCCAGGCCTTCTTCCGCCACTTGAGGCAACATTTCATTCACCACTAAATTCACATATTCACTTTGCCGACCTCTATATTCAAGCGGAACAGCATGAGCACCCAAGAAAGTACTTTTGATGGTCATGGGACTGAGCTTTTTAAGCTTACTAATTACCCTTAACATTTTTAATTCTGAGGCAGTGTTGAGACCATAACCACTTTTGATTTCCACAGCACCCGTGCCCATGGCCATAATGTCAGAAAGGCGTTTTTGCGCTGCTAAAATGAGTTCTTCTTCCGAAGCGTCAGCAATGCGTTTGGCAGAATTCAAGATGCCACCTCCTCTTTTTGCAATTTCTTCGTAGCTCAGGCCTTTGATCTTATCGATGTATTCAATTTCGCGACTACCAGCATACACCAAATGGGTATGAGAGTCAACAAATGCGGGAAAAACCATTTTACCCGAGGCATCAATGGTTTGGTCGTAAGTAGCAAAATTGGATACGGGCATGACGCCAAAATCAAGAATTTTTCCACCTTCGATGCTCAGCCAAGCGTCCGAAATCACTTCCAGATTTTGCATAAGCATTCCAGCGGTGAATTTTCGCTGGTCATTGATTACCTGCACCAATTGTCCGATATTATAGATAAGTGTACGCATCAGAGTTTCTTATAAAGAATTTTGATTATAAGCTGCAAAGATAGAGTAATTCAACATATTGCATCTTGAAAGCCAGAGAGCCTTCTCAAAGTTTTGTATGATAAAAATCGTAAGAAAAATGCTTATTGGGTCGATTGGAGCAACTCATCGGCCATGAGCAATGCTGATTCAGAATTAGCGTTGCCACTAAGCATTAATGCGACTTCATGACGACGTTGTGAGGCAACTAAGGGTTCTATTTTACTAAAAACCTTTTCTTGGCTTTCGTATTTTGAAACCTTATAATGGGAGCTGCCCAAAGCTGCGATTTGAGGCAAATGAGTAATGGCAATTACTTGCATTTGAGCAGCCATTTTGCGCAAAGATTCACCCACTTTACCAGCAATATCACCACTTACTCCGGTATCAATTTCATCAAAAACTATAGATCCAACACTTTGATGCTCTGCAAATAACGATTTCAAAACCAAAACCAATCTGCTCAATTCGCCCCCGCTGGCAATGCGTGCCATTGAGTCGGGTTGGTGGCCCTTGTTGCTGCTGAAGAGAAACTCCACAGAGCTGGATCCTGCCGAATTAAAATCGTCAATAGCGGTTAAAACTACCTGAAATTGAGCATCCTTCATTCCCAAGTTGCCTAATGATGAGGCAACAAATGCTTCAATTTTTGAAAGCACAGCTTGCCTCCGCTGATGCAATATTTTACTCTGCTCCAAGAGTTGCAACTGAGTTTTGGAAAGCATTGATTCAAGATTTAAAATTTGATCTGAAAGACTTCCAATATCATTTAATTGATTAGCAATCTGACCTTTAAACACGAATAAAGCCTCCAAATCTTTTTGTTGATGCTTCTGCAATAGACGTTGAATGACATCAAAACGTTCTTTTAAATTTATCAATCGATCGGGATCAAACTCTGCATTTTCAAATTCATCAGCCAATTCGGAGGATACGTCCTTCAACTCAATCAAAGAGGAT
Organism: Draconibacterium orientale; assembly: GCA_022736595.1. Classification (GTDB taxonomy): domain Bacteria; phylum Bacteroidota; class Bacteroidia; order Bacteroidales; family UBA1556; genus UBA6267. The sequence goes on from DZDC01000034.1 coordinate 3,822, forward strand.
TGAATACGTTGATACAATGCTTCATAGACTGGCGCAATGCTACTCAACGTCCGTAAACGATTTTGAATCACTTCAAGGTTTTGTAGCACATTTTGATCCGAGTCAACCAATAATTGTTGTGAAGCAAATAGATTTTGTTTGATACTTTCAATGTGTTCTAAGCGATTCAATTCCGTAGCAATATCCACATCTTCACCCACTTTTAGCTTGGATTCTTCCAACTCATCAAATTGAAATTGAAGATAATCGTGGAGTTTTTGCGACTCCAATTGTTGTAATTTTAATGCATCAAGTTGGACTTGATTTTTTCGAAAAAGCTTTAATTGGGTTGAAAATTGTTCTAAATAAACTGCGTTATCAGCCA
>DZDC01000034.1:4285-22041 GCA_022736595.1 Draconibacterium orientale
ATCACATTCAATCCTGTTCCCAACTCAAGCGTGAGCTCATCGATAAGGGCGTAATTGCGTATGTATAAGGAATGCAACATCTTCTTTCAAGGGCTTATTAGAAATGCAAAACTATCAAAATTTTACGGGTTTTCAAGCACGGGTTTCAATCCAATTCGATTAAAGGATTCCACAGTTTACTTTCGAAGTCAACAACCCCATCATTTACAATATGATGTCCCTCAGCTTCAAGTAGTTCCTGCATCATAAAAGGATTACCAAAGGCTTGTTTACCCGTAAGCAATCCATTGCGATTCAACACCCGATGGGCAGGAATGGATTCTTTTTGGTACAAACTTTTATTCATGGCCCAACCTACCATTCGGGCTCCAGAGGGCAATCCTATGGCTTTTGCAATCAAACCATAAGTACAAAGTTTTCCTTCGGGAATCAGTTTAACGATTTCGTAAACTCGATCAAAAAAATCATTTTTTGCTTCCATCGTCAGACTGGAAATAGTTGGGATTCAGTTTAAACTGAAGATAATTGATGGCAAATCCCTTTTCTGTAAAAATTTTCTCGTAAACTGTTTTTATGGATTTTACTTCTTCAAATCCCTGCTCAGCATAAATATCTTTATGAGATACCAAAAGTTCATGACCTTCTTCTTGAATCACTTCCATAGTAAAGTCGAACAGAAATTCGCTATCGGTTTTTAAATGAATTATTCCGTTAGGATTCAGTATTTTAGCATACCTTTTTAAAAGAGGCATGGAAGTAAGTCGTTTGTTGCGTTTTGCATTTTTTGGTTGAGGATCGGGAAAGGTAATCCAAATTTCGTCCACTTCTGCGGGTCCAAAAAGCAGAGGCAACTGCTGCACATATTGCCGAATGAAGGCCACGTTATACAGCCCAAGATCGTTGCTGGTTTTACAACCACGCCACATTCGAGCCCCTTTGAGATCGATTCCAATAAAGTTGCGATGAGGATATTTTTGTGCTAAGCCAACCGTATATTCACCTTTTCCACAGCCTACTTCGAGGGTAATGGGATTGGTATTTTTAAAAAACTCCGAGTTCCAACGGTTCAGTAAGGGAAAACCCTTTTGTAATTGAGGGTAATCGGGTTGGAACATATTGAGGAAAGTATCATTTTCGGCAAAATGCAACAATTTCTTTTTCTTTCCCATATTGTATTAATTCTCGATTTTTTGTATCCAGAAGGTTTTTGCTTCCTTTTCGCTCAATTCTTTGGCCTTTTGGGTGGCCAATTCTAATGTCTCGTGACTCGAAAAGCATACTCGGGTGAGCCCACCAGAAGTAATACCACGTATGCTTGCTTCCGAATATCCCTTTTGTTGCAGCTGTTTCAAATATTCTTCGGCCAATTCTGGAGATTTAAAACAACCTGCAATAACGAAATATGGACCCGAACTTGCGACCACTTCAGAAGCCGTTGCTATTTCCGGAGTTGGTATTGTGGTTGTATCCATTTGAGTAGAATCCACTGGAGATATTGCGGAATCAGTAACAATGGGAGCTTCAACCTTAGGCTCTTCATTCACAATCGCTTCTGCCAATTGCTGGTTCTGATTGGAGCTCGATTTAACTAAAAACCACCATGCGGCAAAGGCTACCAAAATCAAAACAGCAGCCGTAGAAAGGCCAAGGATTAAGGGTAGTTTTGACTTTTTGGCAGCAATAGGTTTTAGAATTTTAGGAGTTTCAACTTTTTTAGGCTCTGGTTTTTGGGCAAAGGAATGCATTCCAAAGAATCGCATATCCAAAACAAAATCAAGGCTTTGCTCAAAGACTAAGCTCCCTGTGGCATGCACAGATAAGTTTCCAATAGGCTCAAAAAAATATTTTTTATCAGTTCTGAGTTGGTTATGAATTTCTTTCACCCAGTTTTCCAAATCTTGAACGGTAAAATCAGGTTTTAGAATCGATTCCCAACTGTTATCCACAAGATTAAAATCCTGATTAAAAATAAGTTTACGCGTTGCTGGGGTAAATTCGTGACTCACAGGATGGTGATATGCTCCCACCTCTTCGGTTTTAAAAGTTCCCAGTCCAGGAATAGCGGCACTACTTTGATGAAGAATCGCCTGAAGGAGGTAATAGTTTAATGGGCTCATATTTTTAACAATGCTTCTTTCAAGTCGTCGGGAGTATCAATTCCCATACTTTCGATGGTGGTGATGGCTACATGAATAGGATAACCGGCTTCTAACCATCGCAATTGCTCCAATGATTCTGCCTTTTCGAGCATGCTGGTGGACAATTGATGTATTTCATTTAAAGTTTTTAGTTTATAGCCATAAAGACCAATATGCTTAAAATGAACGGTTTCAGCGGAGTTATTTCGTGTAAAAGGAATGGGAAAACGGGAAAAATACAATGCCATCGATTGTTGATTCAACACCACTTTAACGGTGTTAGGCGAATGCAATTCATTTTCGTTATCAATCATTTTAGCTAAGGTAGCAATTTGCACCTTTGGATTTTGCAAAACATTGGCCAGTAAATCAATCTGCTCAGGCTGAATAAAAGGTTCGTCACCTTGCACATTGATGATATTTTCGTAATCACCCTCAAGCCTACGTACTACCTCAGCAATTCGCTCGGTACCGTTTTGGTGTTTGGTAGAAGTCATCATCACATGAGCTCCATGTTCATTACAATGATCAAAAATTCTAACGTCATCGGTGGCAATAACCACTTCATCAACCTTTTCAGCCTTTTTTACCTGATCGTAAACGTGCATAATCATGCTCTTTCCCTTGATATCCACCAAAGGTTTTCCTGGGAATCGAGTCGATTCGTAACGGGCTGGAATTACAACTAACATAATATCAATTAAAATAAACCATTAATTTCAGCATTAATTTTATCAATTACAATCCCTAAATCCTCAGGGTTATTAATAAAATCCAAATCATCCACATCCACAATTAGCAATTTACCCGCTTTATAATTATTAATCCAATTGTCGTAACGTTCGTTGAGGCTGCGTAAATAGTCGAGTCGAATAGAATTTTCGTAATCTCTACCTCTCATTTGAATCTGTTTCACTAAATTAGGAACTGTGGAACGCAAGTAGATAAGCAAATCTGGAGGAGAAATAAAGCTACTCATTAATTCGAAAAGCGTGGCGTAATTGTCGAAATCGCGGGTTGGCATCAATCCCATTTCATGCAAATTGGGAGCAAAAATATAGGCATCTTCATAAATAGTACGGTCTTGAATGACGCTTTTCCCTCCTTTACGAATCTCAACCACTTGCCGGAATCTACTGTTTAAAAAGTAAATTTGAAGATTGAAAGACCAACGCTGCATATCTTCATAAAAGCTATGTAGATACGGATTGGTTTCAACGTCTTCGTAATGAGCCTCCCACTTAAAATGTTTAGATAAAAGTCGAGTCAGTGTAGTTTTTCCTGCACCAATGTTTCCCGCGATTGCAATATGCATGAGTATTTCTATTTATTGATTAAAAAATAAATGCGTTGTGAAACTGCCATAAAATTCCAAATTATTATATCCCTATTGGCTCTTTTTCAAACCATTTCACCCATTGAGGAATTTTTACAGTTGAAGAGCAAAAGTAAAATATTTAAGGCTTGCCCAAATATTTATTTAGGGATTTTTTTTGCAATTATTTTATCGGATTAGTTTGATACAAATCCCCACTTTGAGTACTAAAAAATGCGGTTAAACTATTAAACCTAAACTTGTTAACACCTGCCGTTGGCAAATCAAAGGTATCTACTTTTAATCCACGAATATCAACCATTAAACCTTGATTATGAGCGATTATCTGCATTTGTTCGCTTCGGACATAAAAATCCACAATTTCTGAAAAAGGTAACCTTCGCAAATAGGCTCCATATCGATCAAACACAAAAACTCCTTGCTGATAATCAACTATATAAACATGATTATTACGTTCAATGATTGACTGTGGAATGCAATTTATGCCAGTGACCTGCCCGAGGTTACCACTTTGATCTACGGGTTTTAGATACCTATCAAAACGAATAATCTGATGGGTCACGGGGTCGTAAATCCAAAATGAATTATCGAAGGAAGTACATACCATATTGGCTTCAGGATAACCTAAGAAATTAAAATCGACGGGGCTTAATGTGGCACTCAAAGTGTTATCAAGAAACACCATTTTTCGATTGGCTTGGTAAAAAACGAGAATTCGCATGGGGTCACTCACGTCTATACTGGTTATGTTGCCCATTAACAAATTACTGTAAGTGTATTGCAAAGCGCCGTCGGCATTGTACTTGCGCAATTCTGTACCCTTTACGGTATAAACTTGATCAAGAATATCCAACTCAAAGAAGTCGATTTTTTCGGGCCATTTACGTTGCTCAGAATTACCAAAGCTAAGACTGGTCATCAATAAAATGGCAAGAATTGCTGTCGTAATAAAACGATTTGTAGTGTAGTCCGATTTATAGCGTGAAAAGAGGTTCATACGACTATTGATTAGAATTCATAATTTGGAGGAGTTCTTCCATCACTTTTCTTTCAGGACTTAAACGAGGCACCTTATTTTGTCCACCTAATTTACCTTTTGACTGCAGCCATCTTAAGAAAGTACCCTGACGAGCTGTATGCAATTGTATCTGATCCAACACGATATTATGAAAACGTTTGGCTTCATAATCAGAATTGATGGCTTTAAGAGCATTATCCAGAACTTCAGCAAAAAAACCAAGGTCGGCAGGCTCTTTCACAAATTCGATAACCCATTGATGGCAGGTTTTATTATTGCTATTGGCCACCAATGGCGCCACATGAAACTCTTCAACCACGGCACCTGTTTTGTTGCAAGCCTGTTGCAATGCTTGTTCGGCATTATCAACTATAAGCTCCTCTCCCACCACATTGATAAAACTTTTGGTGCGTCCACTGATGCGAATGCGGTAAGGTTTGAGATTGGTAAATATAACGGTGTCGCCAATCATATAACGCCACAATCCCGCATTAGTACTTATTATTATTGCATAATTAACCCCCAATTCTACTCCTTCAAGACCCACAACTTGAGGTTTATCTTTACCAAACTCCGTCATAGGGATAAACTCGTAAAAAATACCGTAATCGAGCATAAGCAGCAAATCGGCACTATCGCCACTGTCTTGAATGGCCATAAAACCTTCAGAAGCATTGTACACCTCTTGATAATTGACCTTAGGACTTAAAATCTGTTTAAAGCGCTCGGCATAAGGAGCAAAACTTACCCCTCCGTGTATAATCAACTCAAATTGAGGCCAAATTTCGTGGATGTATCTCTTGCCTGAAACTTCCAAAGCCCTTTGTAAAATCACCAACATCCAAGATGGCACTCCACTTATTGCTCTAATATCCTCTTGGAGTGTATTTTCCACAATCATATCCACCTTTTTCGACCAATCACTCATCAACGAAATTTGCATATTGGGGGAATTGGTAAACTGGGCCCAAAGGGGGAGATTACTCATTAAAATCGCTGAAAGATCACCCACATAATATCCATTTCCTTCCGCCAAACGAGAACTTCCAGCCACGGCTATATTCTTTCCATTAAGAAATTCAGAATCAGGATTTTTATGTAAGTACAAGGCAAACATATCTTTACCCCCTTTATAATGACAATCGTTAAGGCTATCCTCTGTAACGGGAATAAATTTACTTTTTGCATTGGTGGTTCCAGAAGATTTGGCAAACCAACGAGTTTCACTGGGCCACAGCAAATTGTGTTCACCTTTTAATAGACGATCCACATAAGGAGCTATATCTTCATAAGTACTAATGGGCACGCGTTCCTGATAGGTTTTCAAGGAGTTGATTTCTGAATAGCCATATTTGCTTCCCCATTCGGTATCTTCTGCCCTTCTCAGCAAATTTTCAAAGACTTCGTTCTGTACTTCAAAGGGATAATCCATAAAAAGTGCAATCTGATGATATCTTTTGCGTAAAAACCAACCGGCTATAGAACTGATAATGGGCATATTAAATGAGTTATGATACGTTGAATTTGCGTTGTGGCTAAATTAGAAATATTTGGATTGCCAATCCAAAATTTTAATTTGCATTTACAATTTCTCCCAAAAAGAGATAAAACGCATTTAAAATAACAAAATTTAATTTAAAAAGGTATTGCAATTATAAAAGTAATCGTATATCTTTGGCGATGTTTGATAACAAGATTATAACTATTGTTTAACAATTTAAAAATATAAACCATGAGCAATCCCATCAAAGACCAAACAGAGTCAAAAGTAGTGTTCGCTAATACCGAGTCGTTAATCGGGCAAACACTAGACAAAAAATTCCACAAACCTACCGAACTGCTCAGCCCCAATGCAATCACTTCAGGATTTCAAGCCATCGATCAAATTACAAAAGGATACCATAAAGGTGAACTTATTACCATTGCCGTACGACCTGGAATTGGCAAGACTTCCTTTCTAATTTCGATGCTCAACAACATTGCTGTTTGTCAAGGACATACAGTTGGAGTTTTCTCCACAGAAAGAGAAGCTATTAAACTTATGAAACGGATGATTGAATCCACCACTGGTATTGCCATTGATAAAATTAACGGCGGTCACTTAACCGATATCGAAACCAATCATGTGAAGTCGGTCATCAATGGAATTTTAAATGCCAACATTTTAATTGACGATCAAGCAGGTATCAGTACTCAAACCATTAGCGAAAAGTCGCTACTTATGAAAAATCAGGGCTGCGAACTGATTATGATTGACTATATGGAATTGCTCCACAGCAACAATACCGCCTCCGAATGTGAAGAGGACGATATGTGCAACGTAGTTCTTGACTTACATAAATTGGCTAAAGAAATTGATCTTCCTGTGGTTCTCTTTTCTCAATTGATGAAACCCGTAATCTTCAAAAACAAATATAAATATACCCCCGATTACGTAAATAACAATACCGATACGCTGATTTTCTTAAACAGACCCAGCTATTATCATATCAACCAAATTGACCACATTGCCGACGATGTAGCCGAAGTAACCATTGCCAAAAACATCAATATTGGCGAAATGCAAATGACTACCCTTCGTATTATTGAAAGTCTTGGACAGTTTAAAGACCAAAATTAATATCTGGCAGTTCTAAATAGTTGAAAAGGCTGATATTTAAATATCGGCCTTTTTCTTTTCTTTATTTTTGCACTCCTTATTAAAAGGCATTTTATTAAAACCAATTGTAAATGGCACACTTACTCGAAGAGGATTTAAAAAACCACCAACTGCTTGATGTGGCTCAAAAAATGCTGCTTGCCGCTCGCACAGCTCCCAAAGGAAGAGGTCGTAATACATTACATCTTAGCATTATAACTGGAAAAGAAATTGAAGATCTATCATCGGTATTGCATCAAATGGGAAATGAAAGCAACACCAGTTTTTACCATCGCGATGCCGATAACTTGCTCCAAGCTGGCGCAATACTTTTACTTGGAACCTCCATTAAATCCTTGGGTTTGGGGAACATTTGTCAACTTTGTGGCTTTGAAAACTGTGAAGCCAAAGACCTACACCCCCAAATTCCATGCATTTACAATGTGGGCGATTTGCACCTTGCTGCCGGCTCTGCTGTGGCTTTAGCTGCCGATTTTAGAATCGACAACAGAATTATGTTTAGCGTAGGTAAAGCGGCATTGAAAGCCAAGTTACTTCCCGATGATATTAAAATTGCATTGGCCATTCCTTTGAGTGCCACCTCTAAAAATCCGTTTTTCGACCGTCCTGCGGTACACAAATAAATAATTACTTATGAAAAAAATACTAATTCTCAATGGCCCTAACCTCAATTTACTGGGCAAACGCGAGCCTGAAATATATGGTAATCAAAGCTTTATAGATTTTTTTGAGATTCTTAAAAAGCAAAACTCTAGCCTCGAATTGCATTACTTTCAAAGCAATGTTGAAGGAGAAATTATCAATCAATTGCATGAAGTAGGCTTTAGCTTCGATGGTATTATCCTCAACGCTGGAGGTTATACCCACACTTCGGTAGCCATTGCTGATGCCATAAAATCGATTACATCGCCAGTAATTGAAGTGCATATCAGCAACATTTTTGCTAGAGAAGAATTTAGGCATATAAGCTTGCTTGGAGCCAACTGTAAAGGAAGTATTTCTGGATTTGGACTCCACTCCTATCAACTTGCCTTAGAAGCATTTAAACTTTAGTTTTACAAAATCAAGATCATAACCATGTCTCAATTTCAATATTTCAGCGAGCAGTTTGCCGATATTAGAATTCTCCGTTTCCAAGTTCCCGGTTTCGAACTATTGCCTTTAAATCAGAAAATTCAACTTTATTATTTGCAGCAAGCTGCACATTGGGGTCGCGATATTATTTATGATCAAAACTTTAAATACAATTTACCGATTCGTAAAACACTAGAATTTATATACTTAAATACAACAGCAGATCGAAATTCAGACTACTTTAAAGCCTTCGAAGTGTTTTTAAAACGCATTTGGTTTAGCAATGGCATACATCACCATAACTCGATGGATAAGATTGCACCTTCATTTTCTTTAGAATATTTGAACCAACTTATCAATCAAACTACTGATTTTAAACAATTCTCAAACTCGTTAAAAGAAATTGAAATGGAGAAACTAACCTCCATTCTTTTTAACCCTGAGCTATTTGCAAAGCGAGTTGTTTTGGATGATGGTGTAGATTTAGTAAAAAATTCGGCCAACAATTTCTATGAAAATATATCCCAAAAAGAAGCAGAAGACTTTTACCAGGCCCTTTCCGCTCAGAACATTTCAGAGCCCCCGAGCTATGGACTTAACTCAAAACTGATTAAAGAAAACGGGATCATCAAAGAACTCGTTTGGAAACTTGGTGGAATGTATTCGCAAGAGATTGAAAAAATGATTTATTGGTTGGAGAAAGCACGAGATTTGAGCGAAAAACCCATTCAATACCAAGCCTTTGACAAACTAATAGAATTTTACAGAACAGGCAACCTAACAGATTTCGATCAATATAGCATTCTTTGGCTTCAAGATATTGACTCCACAGTGGATGCGGTACATGGTTTTATTGAAGTGTATGGCGACCCTTTGGGCAAAAAAGCTACTTACGAAAGCGTGGTTTCCATTCGCGATGAAGTGGCCAGTTTACGAGCCAAAACCATTTCTGACAATGCTCAATGGTTTGAGAATCACAGCACCACCGACAAAGCTTTTAAGAAAGAGAAAGTGGAAGGTGTAAGTGCCAAAGCCATTCATGCAGTGGTGGAAGCAGGGGACTGTAGTCCATCCACTCCTATTGGCATCAACCTACCCAATGCCGATTGGATTAGAGAGAAATTTGGAAGCAAATCAGTAAGCATCAGCAACATAATGCAAGCCTACGACGAAGCAGGGAAAGATTCTGGAGCACTACAAGAATTTGCATTTAGCGAACGAGAGGTTGAACTTTCAAAAAAATGGAGTGCCTCAGCCTCATCCTTACACGTCGATTTGCACGAAATCGTTGGACATGGTTCCGGAAAACTTCTTACCGGAGTGGCTGACCCTTCCGAAACCCTTAAAAACTACGCTTCAACTTTAGAAGAAGCCCGTGCCGATTTGGTGGCACTTTATTTTGCACTCGACCCCAAGTTAGAGGAATTGGGCTTGCAAGATTCCATTGAAGTGGGCTATACCGAATACAATTCTTATATCAGATCGGGGCTAATGACTCAGTTGGTACGTGTGGAATTGGGCAAAAACATTGAAGAATCACACATGCGAAACCGTCAACTTATTGCATCTTGGGCCTACGAAATGGGCAAGTCTGAAAACATTATTGAACGAAAAATAAAAGAGGAAAAAACCTACTTTGTAGTCAATGACCACCAAAAATTAAGAAGGCTTTTTGGTAAATTACTTGCTGAAGTTCAACGCATTAAATCCACTGGCGATTACGAAGCCGGAAAACTTCTTGTGGAAACCTATGGCGTAAAAGTAGATTACGAATTGCATCAAGAAGTGCTTGAAAGATGGAAAAAACTCAACATTGCTCCCTATGCCGGATTTCTAAACCCCCACTTAACTCCTGTGGTAATTGATGATAAAATGGTGGATATTTCCATTGATTATCCCACAGATTTTGCAAAACAAATGTTATTTTATAGTCAACACTACGCTCTTTACTAATGCGGGGGTTCTTGATCCCGAAAGATTTCTGGTTCGATTTTTTATTGGAGCAACCACTTAAAGGATTTCCATTGATTGGTCCAACGCTCTAAATCCACTACAATCGAATTTCTATCATAATCCCTTGCCGACCAGCTTAAATTTGAGGATGGATTTAAACTCATAAGCTGGTCAAAAGCAATCTCTGCCTTTGAAAAAATAAAGGTCATTTGCAACCAAAATTGATCTCGCTTGTTTTGGGGAATATCCATTTTCGATAAAAGATTCTTAAATATCTCTTTTTCAATAGTAAACAATTCATACAACTTCACCAAATCCACATTGACCCCAGTAAATAGGGTCTGGTTTTGCTCTCTTAAATCCTTATAAATATCGAACAAATCGTTTTGAATTTGAAGAACAAATCCCAATTGATCTATCATTTGTTCTTCAGCTTTTGTAATTGCAGTAGGCAACATAGCTCGAATAAAAAAAAAGCTTGCCCCTCCTTTCTTATGGGTTATTTCAATCAGTTGATCAAAACTTAGTTTTAGCGACTTTTGGTTCCGACTTTGCTCCTGCTGCTGCACCACCACAGTGGCAGCTTTAAGTAGCGGTTGCATATCGTTCTTTAACAGATAAATTCTTTTTAAAATATTTCTAAAAATATCTACTCTAACATCCTTAAAATCAACATCATTATCAACTTCCATTAATGATCTTATTTGCTCAGCATTAAAGTCATATTCGTCGTAAAAATCATCGAATAAGGGAGTAATAGCGCCTTGATAAATGAGCAATTTGGTCAGATTTTCATCCGCTTTTAGACTAAGAAACGATGCGTAATTTTTTCCAAAAAGCACTCCCATTAATGCATAAAGTCGAATGCGTTGGAGTTGCTTTTTTGATATCTCAAAATCCCTTTCAATAAACCTCAACTCAAGCTTTACGCGCTTCCATGACTTCCATAATTGAAGGTGAATTCTAAACCAAAAAACAAGTGTTTTGATAAAGTGCATAATAAAAACTTAAATTAAAACCGAACTGCTTCTTTGGCAAAATTAGCTCTTAATAACTAACTCTCCTCCTTAAAATACATCTTATAAAATTTACCTTTTTCATCTTCGCCTTGCTCTATCATTTGTCGATTGCCATGGATGTAGATATGGAAATTTTTATCGAGCTTAATGATACTTTTAAAAATTCTTGCCTGCTTTTTAACTGCATTGTTGGATATTTCAAATTGGTCGTCGATGGACACTTCATTTTCTTTTTGGTATTCGATCTTATAACTGTTGAAACGATCAATAACCTCGGGCTGTTGCATCACTTCGCGAGCAAATTCATCCATATCAAAGCTTTCATTTTCCTTAAAAAACTTCACAGATTTATTCAAAAAATCAACTTGATCGGCCTTTGAAACCTCAAATTGTTGAGGCATATCTTTGGTGACAAAGTTTTTGCACATACTCAAAACCGTCTGAGTTTTATAATAGTCGTCTTGGCGCTGTTTTATATGCAAAAAATCATCTACCCAATATTGAGCTTCAGCCCCTTTGTTGGTATTATCTACCACGGCTACCACATAACCTTGGTCGGCTTCTACATTAAAAATAAGGCAGCCTTTGTCGAGCTTTTGTATATTAGTGCCTTGTTGAGGCTCCACTTCAAAAACATCTCCACGTGCCTGAACCTGCAAAAAGGTATCTTTATTTTCGGTTTTAAAAAGCCCCACTGCTTCTACCCTTTTCCCTTCAAGGCTGCATTCTTCAAAATAAACGGTATAAAACTCACCACCTTTAATTTTTGGATGTAAGCTCTTTTCATAGAGATGTTTAGCCAATAAAACCGACTGATCAAAAGCTTGCTCTGGTTGGTCAAAAATACGTTGAACATAAGTATAAACTTCGTTCATTTCAAGATCACTTTCATGAAAAAAGTTGAAATACGCATCGCTTTTAAAGGAAGCAGTAAAGTATTCAATAAAAATATCATTGAGTTTAGAATAGGTATTCAGGTATTTTTTTGAAAGAACCAAACCTTCTTCCATAGCCTTATTACCCACATGGTGCAGGGCAATACTTACAATTTGGGATTCGGAAACAATATGCATAAGTTAAAAAAACAAAGGTTAAACTATTGATATTGAATATAAATTGGATTAGGCTTAAGCTTCAGCAATTCTTCAGGAGTAAGCATCCTATTGGGTGCTTTCTTTAAATCGTTTTTATAAAAAAGTTTAAACCCTGTAAATTGCACTGGCTCACGATAGATATAAAGTTTATAAGTACTGAATTTCAAAACAGGCTCTCCCCAACCATCCATGTTTATAACAATTTGCACCTCGGGACAAAGCTCAACCTCGCTGTATTTTTTTACCATCCCCTGGGTAAAACGATGAACAATTAAAATCTTTGGAGGCAGATTGTTATCCTTAACCAATTGAGCTAAATATTGACTGCAATAATTAATATCCTTAGCATCAATACTTCCAATTTTACGTCCAGGCGCCACGCCGTCGTGCATGGCAAACTCGGGGTCTATACCCAAATGGACATTGGGCATTTTTAGATATTTCTCCAAAAGAGGAATTTCTGACTCAAAATCACTTAATGCAATTTGTACATCTAAAAAAACGATGGCATTTCCCATTTTTGCAATAGTAAGAGCTGAGTCTATTTGCTTTTCGGGCATTCGTGTTCTATATTTCCCATCTTTACCAGCACTTCCTTGAGCCACCACTGCAATGTAATGAATAGCAGGAACTACAGGAGTAAGTGAGTCGGCTTTTTCCCAAGCTTTAACTTCTTCATTTAAGCGACGCCAAACCTCAGCAGGCGGAAATTCGCCTAAAATTCCCATTTTTTTGCTGTAAAGATTTCCATAATAAGCCACAATTCTATTATAAGGAAGTATAGCACCCTTGAGTGGTTGAGGATTATTTTTAATAGGCCAATAACCATTGGTATCACCATTGGCAATGGATAGAAGTTTTGCATAATAGGTGGCGCTATCTTCCACAGGCTTTTTCACTTCTTTCTGTTGCGTTAAGGTACTATCGGATGTATTTTGCGCCGCATTTGAAGTTTCGTTACTCTGACAACCTGCGAGTGAAATGACGAAAAATGCGGCTGAGAATATTTTAGTAAAAAGTGTCATAAGTTTTATTTTGATTTTATAAAATAATTTTAATTAATTGACCTATACGTTAGTAGGTTGTTTAAAATTGCGCCGCATGGATTTAAGCAGGGCTTCGGGGCTGCACTCAGGAACTATAATTCGCCTAACGCACTGCAGTGGAACCAACGAATCGCGCTTGGTTGAGAGTGAAAAAGAAAGTTTAAAATAAGTTCCCAATTTCTCAGCACTTTCATGGTTATACACACCATTGGGATAAGCCCAAAAATCGACCTTTGAACCAGTAATACCTTCGAGCTTTTTCTTAGGTTCAGCCACTTGCTGAAGCCATTGGGCCTCTTCCACATATTTGGTAACCATGGTATGATCCCAACTATGTAAGCCAATGGTGTGACCCTTTTGATCCAGCGAATCAATCTGTTGGGTGGTCATATAGTTTTTCTTATTGTAAGTAATGGTCATAATAAAAAATGAACCTCTAAATCCATAAGATTCGAGCATGGGCGCTGCAATGGTGAAATGTTCCACTCGAGAATCGTCGAAAGTGATGAGGAAGGGTTTGGCAGGCAACTGCGTATTAAAAACCAGATAATCATACAATTGCTGTGGAGAAACAGAATGGTAGCCACTATCGGCCAGCATTTGCAAATGCGACTCGAAGCCTGCCAAACTAACTGTATAATCTCCCTTTTTCCCATCCGCGATACGGTGATAGCATAGAACTGGAATCTCAGGTAATGAATATATCATTGCCGCAGTATTGGGCTGTTTTGTTTTTTCTGAAACTTTAGCTATCGTCGAATCGTCATTCTGAATAGAATTTGCATCCTTCAATCCAGTATTCTCTTGGCATGCGTAAAAAGCAAGCAATAATATGGAAAGTACAGCCTTAAGTATTTGATTTTGAATTATAATCATTAAAAATATATTTTAAATGAAAGTATTGAAATTGCAATTAAGGATAATGTTGATGAAAACAATTTATTAACATTTAATTTGCATCAATCTGGAACTTCTAAGCAAAAAATATTGGGCAAGCAAAGCATACTTAAAACACACTTAATCAATGTATTTAAAGTTTAAAATATATTTTTACATTATTTCTTTTAAATAACTTATTAATTATATTTTTGCGCACCTATTTTTTTTTACAAGTTACCGTTACTTCTAAATCCCGAAGGCTTTTGGGACGTTTTTTTTTGCGTTATGCTTCTTCGTCAACTTGCTCATTTACTGATGTAAACTCCACAGTTGACTCAGTCGCAAGCCTTGAAAAATTCAATTTTAAAAGCCATCAATAAATTTATGAAAGATAATTCAACAAATATATTTCTTAGATTAGGACAACAATACTTTGGCTGGTTAAAGAACGATATAACCAACAAAATCCATATAGCACTCTCTACCTTATTCTTTATAGTTTCTATCTATGAGCTTGGCTTTTCAAAGCTGCATCACACCGACACAGTGCTTCATTTAATTTATAAAATATACTTATTCAGCTACTTTGCTCTGTATTACTTAAAGAATTTCAAGTCAAATTTTATTAAAAATAGGTTATTCTGGCTCATTAAATCAGCATTTATGGTTTGGCTAATCTTTTTCTTAAGCCAATCTATTGCTCCTATTTCTGCTTTTAAAGTTGGGTATAGTTTTTATGAATACATCAATAGTTTTTATTTAATCTACTTTCTTTTAGGAATTATTTTTTTAGCTGAGATATCGAAGAAGATCAACAAACTTTATTTAATCAAACTCAATTTTGCTCTCATTATTATTTTCAGCTTTGGAATAATAATCTTTATCGGAGCTTTAGCTTTACTCATGCCAAATGCAACCGTTGGAGGTATTTCAATCATTGACGCCTTGTTTACTTCCACTTCGGCAGTTTGTGTTACCGGATTGTCGGTGGTGGATACTGCAACCTATTTTTCTCCCTTAGGAAAAGCCATTGTATTGTTATTAATACAGATTGGGGGTTTGGGAATTATGACTTTTACAACTGTTTTTGTTTATTTTTTCAAAACAGGAAATTCGCTTCGCGAACAGATCATTCTAAAAGATGCCTTTAGTGCCGACAACCCCTCGGATGTATTTAGGATTGCTTTTAAAATTCTTATTGTTACCATTGCTATTGAAGCGGTTGGGGCTTTTTTAATTTTCATGAATATTAGTAATTCTCCCATTGTTGGCTTTGGCAATAAATTAGAATTTTCCGTATTTCATTCCATTTCCGCTTTCTGTAATGCCGGATTTTCAACCCAAACCAATGGCTTAAATGAGTCCTTTTTAAGATTCAATTATGGCATATTTTGGATTATTTCGTTTCTAATTATCGTTGGTGGTATAGGATTTCCATTGATTATTAGCACTTTGAATTTTTTTAAAGCACTTATTAAAGGCTATATTAGTAAGTATCTAATGGGAACTGTATTACATAAATATCCAAAAATAATCAACATAAATTCTCGTATAGCCCTGATAATGACAGGCATATTACTTTTGTTAGGAACGTTGAGTTTCTTTGTTTTGGAATATCACAATACACTGCAACCCCACACTACCTTTTATGGCAAATTGGCGGTTTCATTTTTTAATTCTGTTACCCCCAGGACTGCTGGTTTTAACAACGTGGATATGACTTCAATCGGTCGTCCTATGATACTGATAATGATATTCTTAATGTGGGTTGGGGCCTCCCCTGCCTCCACAGGAGGTGGTATTAAAACCACTACTTTTGCTGTAGCATTCTTAAACATCTTCAGTGTATCGCGAGGACTCGGCAGAATTGAAATCTATAATAGAAAAATCAGAAACAATTCCGAGAGGCGCACCTTAGCTGTCATAATCCTATCTCTTCTGACTATTGGCTTTGGGACATTCTTAATTGTTTTGGTGCAGCCAAATTTAAGTATATTGGCCATAGCATTTGAATGTTTTTCGGCTTATGGCACTGTGGGTTTAAGTTTAGGGATTACTGGTGGACTAGACGAATTTAGCAAATCGGTACTCATTGGATTAATGTTTTTAGGAAGAGTAGGAACGCTTAACTTTATGATTGGAATTTTGAAAAATGTACAAGTTGAACGATACCAATTTCCAAAGGAAAATATCCTTATTAATTAGTTTTTTTCTTTTAAAACTTCGCTTTCACGACAACAAAATAACAAATTGAAATAAGACATCATATGAAAGTATTAATCATAGGTTTAGGAAATTTTGGAGCCTCATTGGCAACCAAACTCACACTTGCTGGGCATGAAGTTATTGGAGTAGATTCTGATATGCAAAGAGTTGAACACGTAAAAGAAGAAATAACCTCAGCAATTGAAGCCGATTGCACAGATGAACTCGCACTCAAGCGATTACCAATATTTTCGGTAGATGTGGTGGTAGTAGCCATTGGAAGTGAAGTGGGTGCTTCCATTTTAATAACGGCCATGCTGAAACAATTTGGTGTTAAGAGAATCATTAGCCGATCTTTATCCGATATCCATCAAACAGTATTGGAAGCCATTGGAGTAAAAGAAATTATCCATCCAGAGCAAGACGCAGCAACACATTTGGCTGAAAAAATGGAGATGCAAAACGTTATTGCATCAATAAACCTCTATGAAGGACATAACATTGTGGAAGTGCCCATCTTGCCCAATTATGCGGGAAAAACCTTGAACGATATCAATTTTCGAAAAAACTTTCATCTCAACATTCTGCTCTTATTGCGAAACAAACACTGGACCAATATTATGGGTATAAAGCGAGTAAAGAAAGCTCTTGAGAATGTAAATCCTGATACCATTTTAGAAAAAGATGATATCCTTGTAGTTTTTGGAAAGGTTGCAGATATAAAAAGATACATGAAAAACTTCAATTCGATTGAAGATGAAGATATATCGTAAGTTCCAGAACAATATTAAGGAGAAATAAAAAAAACTTTGCAAATGCTGAAATTGTAATCATTCAGACGAAGTGCAAAGTTTAGTGGAGCTGCGGGGAGTTGAACCCCGGTCCAAACAAGGAAGCTGAGTGCTTTCTTCATGCTTAGTTTTGCTTGGGTTTTCGAGATTGAAACGCTGCAAAACAACCCTCTCAATCCTTAGCTCGGTATTATTTCGAACAGCAACACGAGCAACCACTGTTCTATCCCTACATTGTCTGCACCTCTTGATCGAAATGGGGTAAGGCATAACCTTTCGAGAGATGTCTCGTCCATGCACCTAGTGCTCGGATAAAGTTTAATCTACTGTGATTCGATTAAGCAGCAAGAGCGTAATTATTTTCGCCAAATAAAATTTATGAATTTACTTTAACGTGCATTACTCACAAAGCACGGCATGCTTACAATCCTCTTCAGCCTGCTGTCAAAGCCGGTCAGCCCCAGAGTTAATTTTTAAAAGCTCGGCAAAGATACATATAAAGCTTTAGTCAAATTCAAAACTCCTGCAAACTTATTTAACACCT
>DZDC01000290.1 GCA_022736595.1 Draconibacterium orientale
GATCGATGGGGCTCGAACCCACGACAACTGGAATCACAATCCAGGGCTCTACCAGCTGAGCTACGACCACCATAAAACGTCTACAACTATCTTCGAGGAAGACCTACAGCACAACTGGTGTGCCCGGCAGGACTCGAACCCGCTACCCTCGGCTTAGAAGGCCGATGCTCTATCCGGATGAGCTACGGGCACTTTTATTGTTATTGATTATGTTTGTTCATGTTAATTTGTGAATTCATTGCGTTACCGCCATCAATAATCAGCGCTTCTCCTGAAGATGGCGGCAACTTGGTTCTATCTTCATTTATAAAGGATACCAAGGATATCGCAATCAAGACTGAGGAAACAATTGCAACCAAAAAATGAAGAATGGGCCAGTAAAATTCTTTAGTGACCACGTTTTCAGTGTGTGTTTTATTTGCATTCATGATTTTTAAATCTTTGTTTTTTTAATAAACTTGTCTTCGCTGTATTAAGGAGCGGAGCGGACATCCATAAGACACCCCTTTCACTCCTTCTCAATAATTGTTTTTATTTTATGTGATTATTATATCACGTTAAAAAAAGAAGTCAATACACCGCTAATCTAAAATTGATTGGGTTCATTGAATTGGTTCCTTTCTGGTATTTGATTTTGAGTTTTTCGCCACCAGTCGGGAAGATCGCAATTCATTGGTGCGTCAGAAAACATTGGACTGATTTCAAGTTCTTTGTATCCCGCAAGACCACAACCAATCTTCGTGACCTCAAACTTTAGTTCAGGGTGTTCCTTGGCGTACTCAATGAAATCATCCACATAAACCTTGATTCTACTCAGAGGCAATACATGCAAGTGGCGATCCTTGGTTGGAATGGCATAGGCATTACCCGTGCGACCCACGCCCACACCGTATTCAGCCTCGTGATAATTGCGCGCCGCCAGCGCTGCACCCTTGCCATGGCGGCCTGCAAGATTACTACCGAAAACAAAGATTCTCATGAGCTTATATCCCATTCATATGCTAAAGGAGCGCTACTGCGCCGCACCTTAATGTTTTTTCATTTTCCTTTGCCTCATTATTTTGATTCAATGATAATTACTATACACAAAATAAAAATAAAGTCAACAA
>DZDC01000291.1 GCA_022736595.1 Draconibacterium orientale
GAATAAAAATGTTTGAAGTGCCACAGGTGTCAATCTTTATTCATTATATAATGAAATCTATACATTAAACCGGACAGTGATTTATTTTCAAAATAAAAAACAAGCTGTTTTACTATTTATAATTTTCAAGATTAACTCGCAGCATCTCTTTGTATTTTTCTACAACGCCCTCAGGTGAAAGTATCTTAACTTTATTTCCAAACTGAAATACCCATGCTAGGAATGTAGAGCTTACAGCCACATTAACTCTTACATTGAAATACTCTTCATTTGCCTTTTCCAAATTTACATCCTTACCAAATCGATCAATAACAACATTCACAAGTGAATTGTCAAACTGCAACTTCACCGCATCTTCATCCCCACCAAACATGTTAAAAATCTTTTTAGAGTATTCAGCAATATCCAGCCTCTTTTCTCCAGTAATCTCAGACAATTCTCGGCGTGGCTCTTGCAATAGTTTTATATCTGACATCCTGTCCACCCGAAAATGGGTGAATTCCGGATTCTTTGGATAATGTGAAATCAAATAGTAGTTCTCATCTACCCAGGAAAGGGCATATGGACTTACAACATAAGCTTGTCCAGAATTTCGGAAATGTTTATTTTTATCAAGGTTATAATCAAAATATTTGAATGAGATCTGGCAGTTTTCAGATATTGCTGTATGTAGGGTATCCACATTGCAATAGATACGTTCATTCATGGTTTTAACCCTATTGGTCACATATACTTGCCGCTGAAGCATTTTTCCTTGGTGTTTGCTCGCAAGGCTTTCTAACTTTTTGATTAGATCATTGCTCTTTTTATGAGTAATGAATTTTGAGGATTGAACTATGTCTACCAGTAGCTTCAGCTCTGGAAGTTCGAAGGTGCGATTTGCAACAAAGTATCCAGTGGTTTTTGTTTTGCGAGTAGCAATATCAATACCATATTGGCGTAGCGATTCTATGTCATCATAGATCGACTTGCGCTCACAGGAAATACCGCAGCGCTCCAATTCAGCAATTATTTCATTCAATGTAATTGTATGCTCCTCGTCAGTTGTTTCGAGGAAGAGTTTCATCAGGTAGAGCATTTTTAGTTTTTGGTTGGAGGATTTTGGCAT
>DZDC01000292.1 GCA_022736595.1 Draconibacterium orientale
AATAAACAGCTTGTCCTTGGGTGAAGATGCCTTCGGTGTGGTCTATAGCGATTTGATGGGTTCCTGTTTGTATTATTTCTAAACCAAGTGGTACTGTTTTGTCAATGTCAAAAGATGACAACCTATTGATGGCTAATCTAAAGCCATTATCAGTCAAAGAGTAGAAATCATTATCGGTTCCATTCTCCATTCTGGGACTGTCGTATAAATCATAAGAATCTAAGGCTTCTGATTCAAAACCTATGGCAATAGGTCGAACTTCTCCTGCTTCAGTGGTAAAGTTGAGCCATATTCTATCATTGTTATTGGATAGTCTAAAAAATTGATTGTTATTGCCGGCAGTTCTTTGGGCATTGTTAAAGGTTACACTGGTTCCTGCGGTTGCTTCTAAAAGGCTTACCAAGAACCCTTGTCCTGAGGCAATATAACCTGTAGGAGTTGGACCACCTGTGGTGGCGGCTACTCCTATAGGCGTACCCGAAGCATTGAAGGTAGCAAAATCATTGTTATTGTAATTGTAAACCCAAGGACCTTGACTGTTTTGAGCAATAGCAGTATTACTCGTCCAAAAGTAGAAAGTAGGGTTGATTACTGCACTGTTTTGATTATAGAAAGCAACTGCATTTATCGCTGATGGATATGGATTACCTATCAAATTAGCATTGTTATTAGAAAGTAATACAGCCAAACTTTCACCAGAAACAAATGTGTGCCCATCTTTTTCTACCGTAACGGTATAAGTACCATTGTGAACCCTACCACTGGCTCCGGTTTCAAAATTTACCTCTAAACCTGAACTTTGAGCAGCAGCACCACGGGCTATATAACCTACGCCGGCATTCATTACGCCACTTGCGGTTTGCCAATCGAATGGTGATTTATCGTCAAAACCATCGGGAACACCGTAGAGTTGTGGAAAACCGGGGCTATAAGAACCATCTACATCCGAACTAAATAAATCTTCATAATTACCGGCATCATAATAGTATTTTAAATCAAATCCTGTTGTTAAGCTGCTTACGTCAAAACCTACAACAGGCGAAGAGAAGTAAGTGTAATCGTGAAGTACAAAAGGGGAAGTCATTTTCTTGATTTGATAGGTGCCGG
>DZDC01000155.1 GCA_022736595.1 Draconibacterium orientale
CTTTAATCAAATACCCATGCTTAATTACAAAGCAATTCCAAAAGGATTGTTTTCGTCGATTCGAAGAGCAAATTACGTTAAAGTGCTGGCCATGAAATATTGTCGAATAATTATCTCTGAGGCAATGCCAATACAACAAATTCATTGAATTGGCCTAAATTTTAAGGTTGACTTTAAAAATTAGGCCTAAATTTTAAGGTTGACTTTAAAAATATGGCGTATATTTGCAAATATTTAAAATTTACTATCGATGTTATTTCAAAGAAGTTTAAGTGTTAGCTTTGAAAAATGGCTATCCCAAAAGGAGGTAATTATTCTTTTGGGGCCTCGACAAGTGGGCAAAACTACATTCGTTCAAACAATTGTAAATCAATTGGATAATGCCAAATATTTCAATTGCGAACTGCCTTATATTAAGGATATTTTGGAGTCTAAAGATTTGAACAGAATACGAAATTTGTTTGGGTCAAATCAAATTATTGCCTTGGATGAGGCTCAGGGAATTAAGGATATTGGGCTTATTCTTAAAATTATATATGATGAAATGCCTGAGTATAAGCTAATCGCCACAGGTTCATCGAGTTTTGATTTGTCTTCCAATATTCTGGAAGCGTTAACTGGTAGGAATATCAAATTCGTAATGCTTCCATTAAGCCAAAAGGAAGTTCAAGAATCAATATTGGGGATTAACGAACAAAGTATTGTTTCTAATCTTGCCATTTATGGCTTTTATCCTGAAGTGGTTAATTTTCCAATAGATCAAAAGGCAGATAAATTACTCAGTTTAAGCTCCGATTATCTTTTTAAGGATATATTAATGTATGATAACATCAAGAATCCTCATTTATTAAGGTCGTTGTTGAAATTACTGGCACTGCAGATTGGCTCTCAAGTTTCGATCAATGAGTTGGCCAATTCGTTAAAGGTAAGCAGTCAAACCATCGATCGGTACATCGACTTATTGGAGAAAAGCTTTGTCATTTTCCGATTGCCGTCCTATTCATCCAATCTTAGAAATGAGCTCAAGAAATCTTTTAAAGTCTTTTTTTATGATTTGGGTATTAGAAATGCAATCATTAATAATTTTACTGATCTCTCTAATAGAAATGACGTGGGGGCAATTTGGGAAAACTATTGTATTGCCGAACGCTACAAACAGGCCTACATTCATAAATCCAATGTGGAATTCTATTTTTGGCGGTCTTATGATGGAGCTGAAATAGACCTTTTAGAGATTAAAAATCAAGAAATTAATGCCTTTGAGTTTAAGTGGAATCGAAACAGAAAGACTACTATTCCTAAATCGTTTTTTGAAAATTATAACCCTCAATCGTTTAAGGTAATTTCTTTGGAAAATTATTATGAATTATTCTGACGTTATGCTGAGCTTGAGCGAAAGAAACTAAAAAGTCCTTTCCATCTCCATTGCTCCAAAAAAAGCTATAATTTAGCGCTTCAATATTAAAACATAGATCATGGATTCGAACCAAAAGTGGTATCAAGAAACCCCTTTCGCCATTACAGTGAGCGATGCTGAGGGCAATATTTTACTGATGAATGACAAATCGGTGCTGACCAATGAAAAATATGGGGGTGCTTCTCTTGTTGGACAGTCGTTGTTTGGCTGTCACCCTGAAGCCGCAAATCAAAAGATTAGAGAAATGCTTGAAAGTCATCAAGTTAATGCTTACACTATTGAAAAAGAAGGGGTTAAGAAATTGATTTATCAAAGCCCTTGGTTCGAAAACGGTCAATTTGCGGGTCTTGTGGAGTTGTCGCTGGTGTTACCTCAAGAGATGCCTCATTTTGTACGTAAATAATTTAAACTCATAGTCATGACTAAAATTGCTGTATTCCCAGGTAGCTTCGACCCCATAACGGTGGGACATCAAAGCGTTATTCAACGGGCTTTGCCACTTTTTGATCGCATTGTGATAGCGGTGGGGCTTAATGCCACCAAAAGCACCATGTTTGATGTGGAGCAACGGATGCAATGGATTCGCGAATGCTTTCCTAACGAGGCCAAAATTGAAGTGCAAAGCTTTAGCGGCTTGACGGTCGAATTTTGCAAATCGGTGGGAGCAAAGTATATTTTACGTGGTCTGAGAACCAGTGCCGACTTTGAATTTGAGCGCAGCATTGGGCAGGTAAATAAATTATTGGAAGATAATATCGAAACGGTTTTCCTCCTTACATCTACCTTGCATACGCCCATCAGTTCGTCCATCGCTCGCGACATCATTCGCCATAAAGGCAACTTGATTCCTTTTGTGCCTGAGGTGGTGGCCCATGAAATAATGAGCCAATATGAGCGTTTGAAATAGTAATTTTCTTGAAATTCAACTTTAAAACACTGAACCCAAAACAGGATTGATGAAACAGCTCCTTTTTATTTTTTCTTGGTTATTGTTGGGCTCCACCTTTCTGAGTGCAGCGCCCATGAAAAACAATATCAAACTGCATTTTCCCGGTGCAGAAAACAGACAGGTGCGGGTTTGGACTTTTACCGATCTGTTCAGCCTTAATCTGGTGGATGTGGCCGAAGGCAAATTTAGCTCCAGCGGAGAATTTAGCTTTGTGTTCAATCCTCAAAACATTCGCTCGGTTTTTATTGAAGTGGGGTATTTTCAAAATACCTTTCTGGTGGAACCAGGGAAAACATACACAATTGAATATGAGAAAGTTGATTTTAATCAGCGAAAATATTATCCCACCGAAAGCATTGCTTTTTTAAGTCCAGAAATCAAAATAATAGCCAGTGGCAATGGCGAAATCAATGCCGAGCTCGACAGTCTTTTTGCCATCAATGATCGCTTCTACGCTTTGCATCAGCGGGCTATTTTATCAAAATCGTTGCCCCCTAGTGCTTTGGATAGCCTTCAAGAGCAGCTTAAAAAGTTTACCGAAATTTATCCTTCGCCCTACTTAAAGACCGAAGTTGACGTTCAGTTGATGCAGCTTCGGTTGATGATCAATCAATATGGAAGAAGTTATGTGGCGCGAAACTTCTTTAAAGAGGTGAGCAAAAATCTCGACAACGAATCTTATATCGCTTTCTTTCGTTCGTTTTGGTCGCATTATTTGCCCAACGAACTGCCTGTGAAGCAGCGCAATAAACTCGATTCAGTTATCAACAAAGTACAGAGTTACAGTGCTTTAATGGCGCTATTGTCCGAAGACCCCAACCTTAGCGATAGCAATTTACGCGAATTGGTGATCCTGCGCAATTTGGAGCAATTGGCCCATAATCCAAGGTTTTCGTCCGATGCCCTCGACTTACTGCTGCAAGATATGAGTAAGGGGAAGGTGAATAAGAAGCACGTACTTTTGGCCGTGAACATGCGCAAAAAAATTGATGCCTTGCAAAGTGGACATAAAGCTCCTGACTTTCAATTTCAAAGCATCAAGGGCGATACCCTCGATTTGAAGCACTTAGAAGGTAAATATGTTTAT
Organism: Draconibacterium orientale; assembly: GCA_022736595.1. Classification (GTDB taxonomy): domain Bacteria; phylum Bacteroidota; class Bacteroidia; order Bacteroidales; family UBA1556; genus UBA6267. The sequence goes on from DZDC01000155.1 coordinate 3,454, forward strand.
ATTCAGTTTGTTAACAATAAATGCGTGGCATGCCAATCGGATATGGTTTATACGCAAGAGCTTTACGAAAAATTGAGCGACATCATTTATTTTGTGCACATCAGCACCGATATGCGACTGTACGATTTTCAGCAATTGATTGAAAATAAGGGATATAAATGGAATTTCGTTTTCCTTGACAATCCAGCGAAATTTGTCGAAAATTACCATGTAGGAGCACTTCCGAGAGCCATACTAATTGATCCACAAGGAAATTTGGTGGATTTGGATGCGGCTTTGCCAACGGAGCAATTTGAAGAAAAGTTTTTGAAGATGCTCAACGACAAAAAGGGCAATTTGAGGCCTAAATATCAGATGCTTAACGGAAAACGCGAATAGCAGAAATTACACTAATCGATAAAAACTTTGTGGAATATGCAGCTCAAATCGCATGGGCTTTTGGGTAACGGGATGGGTAAAGTTGAGGGTTTTGGCATGCAAAGCCAATCGCTTGATATAATTGGTTTTGGCTCCGTATTTTTTATCTCCGGCCACAGGATGCCCAATAGCTTGCATTTGCACCCGAATCTGGTTTTTACGCCCCGTTTCCAAACTCACCTCCAGCATGGTAAATTCACGATTGCCTTTGAGTTTTCTATAGTGTAAGGTGGCCTTTTGACCGCCATTATCGGTAAAACTCGAAAACATCATATAGGTTTTATTCTCGGTGAGGTAAGAGGTGATATCGCCTTCTTCATTTTCCACTGCCCCTTCCACCACCACGATATAAGTTCGATCCGACACCAATTCCTTCCAATTGCGCTGAAAGCTTTCTTGAATTTCTTGCGATTTTCCGTACATCATTACGCCACTGGTATCCTTGTCGAGGCGGTGAATAATGAAGATACGCTCTTTCTCGTTTTCTTCTTTAACGTAGTTGCTCAGATGTCGGTAGGCAGTTTCTTCTTCTTTATTGTTTCCGGCAATGCTAAGCAGCCCCGCTTCTTTGTCAATGACAATAAGATGTTCATCTTCGAAGAGAATCTTTACCCCAGGCAAATACACCTTTTTCTGAAGGGTAGGTTTCACAATATTCACCCGATCCCCTATTTTTAAAGGGTGGTTAAAAAGGGTAATGGTTTTGTCATTAACCTGAATCTTATGGTTTTGCAAAAAACCTTTCAACGAAGTGCGGGAGTTTTGAGGAAAAGCTTCAGTGAGAAAAGCCATAAGCTCTTGTTCCTTCTTTACGGTCATACCTTTGGGTTTTTCGGCCTTTTCCATGGAAAAATGTTTAAAATAATTTGTGGGCGCAAAGGTAGTAAGAAAACCCATTGACGAAAATGCAGATTTTTTGGGATCAATCACTAGGAGCGACGCATTAATATAGCAACAAAAAATTTAGTACATGACAATTTTCAATTTAGACC
>DZDC01000156.1 GCA_022736595.1 Draconibacterium orientale
GGTCTAAATTGAAAATTGTCATGTACTAAATAAAATCTTATATTTTAGATAATTTTGCAACGGTCTCATACTGGTCTTTAAATGGTTATTACCAACTTGTTTTACATCATAATTCTATAGGATTTCTTATTAAGGAAATATTACCTTTGCTGCTCTTTTTTGTACTTAACCTCTTTATTGCCGTCTATTTTGAAAAACGTAAACACATTTAATATGGAAAACATAGAACTTACACTTAAACAGCAAATTATCCAACAACTCAATCTCGAAGATATTACTCCCGATGATATTGATACCAATGCAGCGCTTTTCAACGAAGGTTTGGGTTTGGATAGCATTGATGCTTTGGAACTTATTGTTTTACTTGAAAAGGAATACGGTTTAAAAGTGGGCGATTCGAGAAGGGGAAAAGAAATCCTTTTTTCGGTAAAGTCCATGGCCGATTATATTCGCGAAAACGGAAAAGCATAGAATCGTTTTGAACATTGAAGACTCCTTTGCATTCGTTTGTGGGGGAGTTTTTTCGTTTTTTAACCCGGCTTTGTTTGAAATCTCTTTGGTTTTATTTCGGAAATACCGATGTGACTTTCAATATAGTCCAATTTTGACTTCGTCTTATTGGACTATTTTCAAGTATTATCGGCATTAATCATTGTATTTAAAAAATAGTTTGGACTATTTTTTAAATACAATTGGTATAACTTTATCGGACACGTTTAATGTTTTATAATAACTTTGCTCCTTCTAGGGCGTTTCTTGTATTTTTTAGATAACAATACTTTGATTTATGCGTAAATTCACTAAAATTCTATTGATTTCCTTGGCTTCATTGCTTTTGCTTTTGATTTTAGTACTTTCATTTGGACCTGCATTGGGCAAAAATTACGTGGTTAAAAACAGCAAAGAATTGCTTGGACGCAAAATTGAGCTGTCGGAACTCAGCATCAACTATTTTACTACCACCATTAGTTTGGTGCAGTTTACCATGTACGAAAGTGACGACAGTTTGAATTTTATAAGCTTCGATACTTTAAAAATTGATTTGGAACCCCTCAATCTTTTGCATAATGAATTTGTATTGGAAGAATTTTTTCTGAAAGGTTTTTATGCTCAGGTGGAACAGCAAGACAGCCTTTTTAATTTTGATGACCTCTTAGCTTTTTATGCTTCAGAGGATACCCTTTCAGAGCCTGAAGATACCACCTATAAGCCCTTTATTTATCATCTGCATAATATACATTTTGAGGATATTACATTTAAATATACCGATAAAACCATACAAAATACCACCCAACTCGAACATCTTTCACTCAGCTTGCCCTACATCGGCCTCGATCCCAATAAGCTAAGTAAAGGGTCGGTGCAATTTAGCTTAGGGGGTAAAAGTGCGCTGGTGGCCAGTTTAGACCTAAATCCTATCAATGGCGATTTTATGTCTGAACTTAAAATTCGCAATCTACAACTCTCCGATTTTAATTCTTATGTTCAATATTACCTTCCAAAAGTGGATTCCTTGGTGGGCAATATGAATTCCAATTTCACCTTTAAAGGCAATTACAATCAAATAGAGAAAATGATTATCGATGGGGATGCTGATTTAGAATCTTTTAAGATGACCGATAAAAACCGCAAACCGGTTCTTGCTGCTGATAAAATTCATTGCAAATTTAAGCAACTGGATTCTTACAATTCCAAGTATATTCTTGATACACTACGCATTAGCACTCCTTATGTCTTTTTTAAACTGAGTGAGAAAACCGATAATATTTCTGAGCTGTTTGGTTCGAAAAGTGAAACTACTGATAGCTCAGCTGCTGCCTCAAGCTTAACTCAATCAGAAGAGCCGGCCACAGAAGACTCTCTTTTTTATTCAGTGGGTCATTTTGAACTCAATACAGGTATCATGGATTATACCGATAACCTTACTGGCGACAATTTTAATTACCATTTGAGTAGCATTGAACTCAAGGTGGATGATATCAAGAGTACCAGTGACTGGATTGAAGCTTATTCAACCATGTTGCTCAACCATCGCGGAAATCTTGTGGCCAAGCTAGGCGTGGATCCATTGAATCCAATGAACCTTAATTTAAACCTTTCCATCGAAAAGTTTAAACTCTCTGACCTTAACCTTTACTCCAATTTTTATATGGGTCATAACATTGTGAAAGGCAATATGTTCTACTATTCTCAAACCAGCATAAAGAACGGTATTATTAACTCAAAAAATCGCATTGTTATTCGCAATGCCAGAGTGGAAGGCAAGGAAAAAGGACTGGGAAAACTTCCTTTGAAGTTTGCACTTTTCATATTGAAAGATAAAGATGGCGTTATTGATATCGATTTGCCTGTGAGTGGCGATCTGAACGATCCTGATCTTTCCCTCGGAAAATTGGTATGGAATATATTTAAAGATTTAATTGTAAAAGTGGCAACCTCTCCAGCCCGCCTTTTAAGCAATTTAATTGGTGGAAGTCCTGAAGAAATTGAACAGATTAAGTTTGCATTTTCTGATACCACTCTCACTTCTCAACAGCAACTTACCCTTCGTAAACTCATTGATTTAAAGACTAAAAAGGATGGACTTGGTATCAATTTAATTTATTATTGCGATCCTAAATTACAGAAAACTGAAATTGCCCATCAACTGATGGAACAGGGTTTTACGGTACACAGTGGAGGAAAAAGTGCTTCATTTCATTCGGGTGAATACGAAACTTTTGTACGAAGTCATCGAGGGGGAATCACTGCTCCAGAAATGGATGAGGCGGTACGCATAGCAGTTGGAGATCAGATTTTAGACTCCCTGAATCGATTGTATGATACTAAGCGGATTTTTAAAGTGGAGCAATATATCGATTTTGAAAGCGATCAAAGTGGTATAAAAGTGAAGCGAATGAATGCTGCCGATCCCTTACACGTTGGGACTAATCCTATATTAAAAGTGGAATTTTACGAAATAGATTAAGGGAGGTTAAAGCTTTAAAAGCGTTTTAACTTAGTTAGCTTGGGTGCCTTAATTCAAGTATTTTCCAACGATGGGCATTCTTCGACCCATGCCAAAAGCCTTAGACGAAACCCGAAGGATAGGAGGGCTTTGGTGGCGTTTATATTCGTTGGTATTTACCAATCGCAAAACCCGATCTACCAATGGCTTATCGAAACCCATGGCCGCTATTTCAGAGGGACCTTTTCGCTCTTCGATATAGGCAAAAAGAATCTGGTCTAAAATTTCGTAATCGGGCAGCGAATCAGAGTCCTTTTGGTCGGGTCGTAATTCAGCGGAAGGTGGTTTGATAATGGTGTTGATAGGAATAATTTCTGTTTCTCGATTAATATATCGAGCTAGCTCAAAAACCTGGGTTTTATACAAATCTCCTAGCACCGAAAGTCCTCCGTTCATATCGCCATATAAGGTGCCATAGCCTACCGCCGCTTCGCTTTTGTTGGAAGTATTGAGCAGGATATGCCCAAACTTATTGCTGAAAGCCATAAGATAAACGCCCCTAATGCGAGCTTGTAGATTTTCTTCGGCCAGTCCAAATGGCAATCCTTGGAAATAGGGTTGGAGTGTTGTTTCAAAGCTTTGGTAGGCCTCTTGTATGGGAACGATGTGGTGTTTTACATTCAGATTTTGAGCCAGTTGCAAGGCGTCGTTGATGGAATGATCGCTGCTGTATTGCGAGGGTAACAACAAAACTTCAGTATTTTCAGCCCCCAAAGCTTTTGCTGCCAAGGCCAAAGTTACCGCCGAATCAATACCTCCCGACAATCCTAAGATAGCTTTTTTGAAACCTAATTTGCCAAAATAATTTTTAATCCCCATCACCAAAGCATCGTGAATTAAAGCAATGTGATGTTGGGTTTTATCATTAAATGTGGAACGAATTTTAGTGATATCGATCATCAAAAGATGCTCTTCGAAAAAAGGTGCGCGTTCCACAATTTCGCCTTGGGCATTCATAAATAGGGAACCACCATCAAAAAGGAGTTCGGTTTGAGCCCCCACATGATTTACGTAAATTATAGGAAGCTGGTATTTCTGAGCATTTTTACTCAATACATTTTTGCGCAATTCGTATTGCCGATCGTGAAATGGGGAGGCTGCAATATTGATAATGAGGTCAGGAGCAAGGGGCATGAGTTCGTCCATAGGATTGATGCGATACATGGGCACATCATCCACATTCCAAAGATCTTCGCAAATGGTGAGCGCTATTTTTAATCCTTGAAATTCAACAAGTTGAAAATGATGGTTGGGTTCAAAATAACGGTATTCGTCAAATACATCGTAGTTGGGCAATAAAGTCTTATTTGCTTGCTGTTGTACTTTCCCATCGGCAAGGAGCAGGGCTGCATTATGAAGTCTTTTGCCTTTGAGGCTGGGATTGCTGCGCGGACTGCCTACAATGGCTGCAATGCCATTGCAATGCTGAGCAATCTCATTTACACTTTGATTGCACTTTTCAATAAAATCATCAAATTCGAGAAAGTCGCGTGGGGGATAACCCGATATGGCAAGTTCTGCAAAAACCACTAATTGAGCACCTTGATTTTGCGCTGCATCAATTTGTTCAATGATTTTACGCATATTCGCCTCAAAATTACCAATGTGATAATTGAGTTGAGCAAGGGCAATTTTCATACAGATATGCTGGTGATGAGTTAAAACAATAAACCAACGGTGAGGTTAAGTTTGTTGATCTCTGCCTGTGAATTGTAGGAAATTTTGGCTTTTTCTTTATTGAAAGCATTAGACAAGCCATTTTCAAAGCTTAAAAATGCAAAGGCTGATAAGGATTTGCTTAAAGCATACTCCGTACCCAAGCTTATTTGAAATGCAATGCGGTAAAA
>DZDC01000157.1 GCA_022736595.1 Draconibacterium orientale
ACATTATTGATTTACCGGAGCCAGGAAGTTCCCATCACGATGTAAAAAGCAAAATCGTCGGTACTTTGGGCGAAGTCCATCCCCATTTGCATTCCAAATTTACGGGCCAAGAGGTATCTAAATCCCGCGCCAATGCTGGCCACAGTTTTGCCTTGACTAAAATTATCGAAGGAATCGTAGGAGTTTCCTATTCCTGTAAACCCAACAATATTCCAGCGATGATATGCGTTCCAGTTAAATTCCAACTCAGTTACAGTCACGTTTTTGTTTTGGTATTTCATCAAAGGAGCTCCTCTTAAATTCACAATGGGTCGAGCATAAAAGGGAACGTTGCCCACTGAAAAAGTGTTTTCGTTGCGTACACCCACCACCATTCTTGAAGTAGTAGATAGAAGATATCCAATAATTTTGGTAGCTACCCGGCCATATAAATCGTCGCCGCTCATCCAAGTATCGCTATAAGTGCCAGATAATTCGAGGTAAAACCCTTTGGTGGGCGAAAAAATATTGTTTCGAGTGTCGTAATTGAGCATCAAACTGGCTTCGCTAAGGGTGGAAGGGAAGGATATTCCGCTAAATTCAGGAATGTTGATGGGAATATCAAAGGTATTGTTGGTATTATAATAGAGGTATCGACCGCCACTAAAGAAATTAGATTTGCCAATTCTAAACCGAATTTGTTGCAAAAACAGCCACGAATCCATATTCAAATTCACCGATTCAATGTCTAAAAGTCCCAAGTTGGCAGAACCATAAAAACCCACATTAATATTCATTTTCCCCAGCGCTCCCATATACCTTATGTGATCCTTTTTCCAATATCCAATATGGAAAACGCCAAAGCCCCAGGTGCCATTTTCGGTTCCCATACCAAAGACGCCCGTCATGCTGGGAGGAGCTTTTTTATCCGTATAAGAGGAGTGAAAATATATGGCTGTAGCTGCCGCACCATAACCCACGGCCGGCTCGGTAATGACCGAAGGAACCACCAGAAAACCTTTCTTATTCAGCAGCCAATCGCTGACGTCAAAGGCTTGGTCGAGGCTGTCCTTAAAGAGAATTTTGCTTTCGTTCTTTTGTGCTAGCGCACCGTTGGAAAGCAAAAGCATCAACAAAACAAGTGGTTTTAAGTTTTTAAAACAAGGCGAAATTTTAATCAATTGCAAATTCATAACGGAAAAGGATTGAAGGTTTTTTAGGGAGGTAAAGTTAGGAAAGAAAGGATTAAAAAGGATTTGTGAGGGAATAAAATTTTTTCACCTAAAAATCACCGTCCTCTTTTCTTTTCCCCTTTCGATAGCTATCGGCAATGAAGGGAGGAAAAGAGGAATAATTTTAAAATTCATTCTTCTCAAAATCATCCTTTAGTCCCATTAGCTACAGAAGGGGCAAAGCTACAAGGATAGGAACACGCCTGCCTGCTCTGAGTACTCGAATAAAAAATATTCACAAAACCAATAATGCATTATCCATATTATTCATTGTTTTTCGAGAAAATTCCTGAGTCATAATTGACCAATAGGATTTTTTTCTATTTTTGTTTACTGAAATCATAAGGGACTCATTTATCTATCTTTCAATTTTCACATCATGCTTATACGCTCCAAAGCTTTTGCTTTGCTCTTATTAGTTGTCATTTCCTCCTATTCTCTTTCGGCCCAAGACCCTGGATACATCGGAAAGCGATTTTCAATTCTGGCCGTGGGAAATGTTGGAATTCAATACAATGTTTTTGATATGGCTTCCAGTAATGATAGAGCCATTAATTTTACTCCTATGTTTGGAGGTAGTTTGGAATATGCTATTAGTCCCACTTCGGCCATTGGAGTAACACTGATGAGGTATGGTGAACACTATCAACCAGGAGTTGACTACGATTATGTTTTTAGTGATGCTTATTATAAATATTTAGAGTTTCACGATAATATCATGATTTATAGTCTCGATCATATTAAATTCAATAGCGGAATGTATGGGGTGGGAGGATACCGAAAACTGTCGCTTCAGCTGTTTCAACATTCAAGTTCAGATGTTGCTTCGTCAGTGATTGCTTTAGATGGCACTCCAGATGGATACCAAACGGCTTATTTCGACAAGGTTTCCTATTTCGATTTTGGCCTTCAATTTGGTTTCGGAAGAAGGTGGATCATAAAAGATATGCTTATTCTTGACTTTGGAGTAAGTTTTGGTGCCACCCACATAATGACTTTCATGAACGGTATAAAAAACGAGTTTATAAGTGATGGGGTTAATAATGATGAAATTTATGAATTCAAAACGGTGACCGGTTTTCAAGGTTTTCTTACTAACATAACTTTAATGCAATTGAAAATCGGAATCATTCCTTAATCCTTTAGAACTTATCCAAAATGAAAATATTTTACCTCATATTATCCCTAATTTTTGTGCTTTCTGCTTCGGCACAAACTGAGTTTCAACCCATTCAATGCGGGGGCGAAATTCCTCAAGAAATTCTACAGCGAACTTCTGAAAAGATAGAAATTGATAACCAAAAAATCCAGGAAAAGGGTAGATTAAGCAAGCGGCAGTACAATCGATTCAATACACAAAGCAATTATTTTATTGATGAAATGTTGCGCAGTGGAAACATTATTTTTGGCTCCGAAGTCAACGATTATGTGAATCGCGTGGGGCAATATGTTTTGTCGAAAAATCCGGACTTTACTGAAAAAATTAAGTTTTTTGTGGTGAAATCGCCTGAGGTCAATGCCTTTTCTATTCACGATGGAATTATTTTCGTAAACCTTGGACTCCTTGCTCAATTGGAGAATGAAGCCCAACTTGCTTTTATACTTTCACACGAATTGATACACTATAAATACCGTCACAGCATCAACTCCTACGCCGAAGGCATAATGCTCAATCAGTCGCAAGGAAAGTACCGCCGCCTGTCGCAAAAGGAAAGAGAGCGCAAAAGTTTTGAATATTCCCACGAGCACGAATATATGGCCGATACCAGCGGATTCATGGAGTTTTATCGAAATACAGGTTATGATTTTGAAGAGGTGAACAAGGCCTTTGATGTGTTGCTTTACAGCGAATTGCCCTTCGATGATATCGTCTTTGACTTTAAATATCTTGAAACAGAAACCTATAAAATCAACTCAAAATATATTCTGGAAAAGGTAGCTGAAGTCTCCGTAGATGAATCCAAAGATGATGCTTTTACCAGCCACCCCAATATTAAAAAACGTCGTCAGAAAATTATTGGCCTAATAGCCCGCCAACCCAATACTAAAGGCAAGCAATACATTATTTCGGAGACTGAATTTAAAGACATTCAGAAAAAAGCGCGCTTCGAGATGTCGTCGATGTACCTCATTAATTTGGATTATGATAAAGCATTTTATAATTCCTTTCTGCTTTTGCAATCTTATCCCAACGATTTGTTTTTACGTAAAGCCATGGCTTACAGTCTCTATGGTATTAGTTCCATGAAGTCGAACAAAGGCATCAGTAAGGTTTTGACCCCTTTTAAAGAAACTCAAGGCCATTTTCAATCGGTAGTTTACTTTTTTAAGAATGTAAATGTGGGAACACTCAATGGGATAGCTGTGCGATTCCTTTGGCAGTTGCACATCGAAAATCCTCAGGATCATTATATTACTTCGCTGTTGGATGACGCCATGCGTTTGTTGGTTTATAAAAATAAAATGGTTTACGATCAAATTAGTTTGCCAAAATCCGAAGAATTTGAAATCTCGGATAGTTTAAAAGCGGTAAATGCTAACTTTGAGATTTTAAGCGATGAAGATTTAAAGAAACTGTCGAAATATGAGCGAATTCGTTACGATAAAAAGTACAAAGAGCTCTTTGGAATTAAAGGATTGAAGCTGGATCAAATAGCCGAATTGGATCAAAGCGTTCTGTCAAACCTAAAGGGAGATGTGGCTTTTAAAAACTATATGCTCAGTATCGAAGGCGAAGATTATAAATTTGTTACCAGCGATGACTTCAACTTCTCCCAAACCAGTTCTGGATTAAAAACCGAATTTGTGGTCAATCCTTCCTATTATCGTTTTATCAACAACAACTTTATCATCAACGATTTTGAATCGCGTAAGGAAAATGCCAACGTTAACATTTTGCAAATGAGCAAACGATTGAATACCCCCATCGTATTGTCAGACGTGCTTTATCTTAAAGTAGATGCAGTGGATCAATTTAACGAATTGGCTTTTTTCAATTCCTATTTAGATGAGGTTATGAGGATTGAAGATGTACATAATGGCGTTATTATCCCTTGGCAAAGCAATTTTATTGCTCCTATTCAAGAAAAGTATGGATTGCGATATGTTTCCACCTATGTCATGGCCGAATTTACGTCAAGAAACAGTGTTAAAGAAGTGTTTTGGCCACTCATTGGAAGTGCTGTTTTTTTGGAAGCATTGCCATTCTGGGGGTATACCGCTTTATCTCGTAACCATCAGATGTTTTACCGATATGCTTGTTTCGATATCCAAACCCACCGGTTTATTTTTAAATACGATAACAATACTTACGTAAAATTCCGCCCCGATTACGTCCGATCGTCGCATTACCAAGCCTTATCAGGTCGTATGGAAAAATTGTCGGCTAAACATTACGAGAAATCTAAAAAGGAAACCAAAGAAGAAACGGAGGATTAATATTTTAGGGTTTTGAAACCATTGAATGCTAATTTCAACGCATTAAGCTAGTTTTAGCTTTTCCATCTAAGATTTCGAGTGAGTAGTAGGGAGGACGATTTGGGATTTAGGATTTTATCTTTCAGGAGCAAAGCAGAAGTCCCGAATACGAAGTGCTTCGGGATCACTCTTCACTTT
>DZDC01000158.1 GCA_022736595.1 Draconibacterium orientale
TAATGCGATAATTGGGGTAATGCGGTAATGCGTTTGGGTAATTTGATGATGTCATAATTTTCTTTTAGAGCTACTGATTATTGCGTTTAGGAATTTTTTAATCTCGATTAGTTGTGTTTCAAGTTAATCTGGATTCGGATAGGTCTTTGAGAATTTAGATAAATCTAACCAATATCCCGCTTCAATGGCTTCTTTATCAGCAGTTTTTAGCTTGCGGATAAAATCACCTTTTCCTCCTGCTGGTACGGATTGTGAACGTAACTGCATGTGGATCAGCGTTCTGTTGAGGGTAAAGCATTTCTTATTTCAGTTTGTCGAATTTGATATCCATTTTTGTACTTGAAGGATAATCAATAAAATGACTTGTCCATAAAGACCTTTCAAACCGTTTTTCGATATTTATTGTATCAGTTGCTATTCTATATCCAGTACCTCCAACTTGATAGTCTTTATATGAATAGTAGATGTGTTTTGCCTCAGTATCAATTTCCCAAGTACCACTTTGTGACTCTTTCCAAGAATTATTTCTTTTTGTCATTGTTCCTGTGGATTCAAAAACCCAAATGAATAAACTGTCGCAGTTATTACAAACAGTATCTTTATAACTCACCTCATTGGATAACCATAAACCTATGATTTGGTCTTTTAAAGAATCTCCTGTTGCATCAAAATTCCAGTCCAAATTTATAAAATCTTGAGTGCTTAAACGCAAATCTTGCTCTTGCTCAATAATCTCAGTATTGTTTTCTTTATTACAACTAGCGCTCAAAATGACAATGAGAGCGAGAACGATACCTATTCTTTTCATGGTTGTAAATTATTAGTTTTAACGAATGTTTTTAAGGTGGGTTCTAAAATCCTAAAGCTATAGGATTCATTTTCCTGAACTTTCCTGTGCATAAACCAGAACCCGTTTAAATTTGTGCTGAAAACGTGCAACAATATTACATCTAATTGTGCAATTTAAGTTCAATAAATTCAAGTTTTTTCTGTCTATCTCGCAACTAACCAATTTGGTATTATGCCTTACATAAATTTAGGCGTTCTACTTGCTCAAACCTAAAAAGATTGTAAGTGAGATTCCTCAACTTGCTTTGTCACCAGCCCATTAGAGGGGTGTATAATTAAGATTTAGAATTATAGATCACCGCTTTGATAGAGTACAAGCTACCGATTCAGGAAATCAAAAATTGAGTTATGGCTTTTTGCGTTGTATGTCGGTAAGAATCAAGCGCAGGGCGGTATCTTTGGTTGCATAAGCCACTGCCCAATTGATGAAGATAATGAGTTTGTTGCGCACACTCAGAATGAGCATGAGATGCAAAAACATCCACACCAGCCAAGCCACAAATCCGTTGAATCGGATAAAAGGCAAATCCACCACCGCTTTGTTGCGGCCAATGGTGGCCATGGTTCCAAGGTTAACATATTCGTAAGGTTTGAGACTTTTATTTTGGGCCTTGAGCTTGAAGTTAAGGGCCAAATTCTTAGCCTGATTGATGGCCACATTGGCCAGCTGCGGATGACCCTTGGGATAATTGGGGGTTTCCATATAAGCTAGGTCGCCCAAGGCAAAAATATTGTCGGTTCCTTGTATCTGATTGTATCGATCTACTTGCAGTCTGTTGCCATGGGTGAGGCACTCTTTTGAGAGTCCTTCAATGGTGTTGGCTATGATGCCTGCCGACCAAATCAGGTTGCGGGTTTTTAGGTTGTGTCCATTGCTGAGGATGAGGTTTATGCCGTCGTATTGGGTAACAAAAGTTTTGGTAATGACTTCTATCCCCATGTTTTTCAGATACTTAAAGGAAGCCTCTTTCGCCGATTCCGACATGCTATTAAGTGGAGCTTCACTCCCTTCAATCAAAATTATTTTTAGTTTAGAAAAGTCGATTCGGGGATAATCTCGGGGCAAAATGTTCTTCTTAATCTCAGCAAAAGAACCAGCCAATTCCACTCCTGTGGGTCCTGCACCCACAATGACCATATTCAATAAACTTTCTTTTTGTTCCTCAGTGGCCGAAATGATATCTTCAAAGGTTTGCAAAATATGGTTGCGAATGCCAATGGCTTCATAGGTGGTTTTAAGAGTTAGTGCATGGGCGGCAATAGCCTCATTGCCATAAAAATTAACTTTACACCCCATGGCCAAAACCAATAAATCGTAAGAATACTCACCAATGGAAGTGATAATCTTGTTTTCCTTCTCCAGCACCTGTAACACTTCGGCCAAGCGAATTCTTACATTCTTTTTCTTTCTGAAAATATGTCGCAAAGGAAACGAAATGCTCGAGGGTTCAATCTGTGACATGGCCACTTGGTAAAATAAGGGCTGAAATTGATGATGATTGAGCCTGTCGATTAAGATTACATCAAATAAATTTTCGTCTAATTTCTTAACAAAATTGATTCCGGCAAAGCCTCCGCCGACTACGATTACTGTCTTTTTCATAAATATTTACAAGTATTATTGAACCAACTGCACCCCTTTAAGCTTAGCTTCACATGGAATTTTGTTGGATTTATGTTCTCACTTTTTGTAATTTAGAATTTTCATGAGTAGAAAATTCTCTATATATCAAGGTTTTAGAAGTATTTATAATCTTCATTTATTAGTCTGCAAAAGTATAGGAATAAGTGCAAATTTCAACGTTTAATGATGGTTATTAGTTTTTATGGAATCATGGGAATCACTCCATGTCCAAAATAGCTGTTGTAACAATCCATGCCTTTTGTAAAGAGTCAGACAATCTTGATTTCATAACAAAAGTTTAAGGCTCAATTACCCAAAAATGCCTTAGCTTTGTTAACTTAAAATTTTGATTATGTCAGCACCCAAAAAACGAACGCTCAAAAATTCGTTCCTCCAACAAATAGTGGAAGTATTTGCCCACAATCCGCATGTAGCCTACAATTACAAACAGATAAGCCGCCAGTTGGGCATTGGTGATAAATCGAGCCGTCAACTGGTGTTGGATATGTTGCAAAAACTTGAAGACGATAAAGTGGTGTTTCAATTGCACCGAGGCAAATATAAATTGAAGGAAGAATTCCTTACCGATTTCGTAAAAACCCAAACCATCGAGGGAGTGGTGGATATGAAAAATTCGGGCAAAGCCTATGTGATTACTCCCGAAATGGACGAAGATATTTTTATTGCTGCCAACAATACCAATAAAGCTTTTGATGGCGATGTGGTAAAAGTGAGCCTTTTCCCCAAACGCGGAAAACATAAAACCGAAGGTCAGATTATCGAAATTGTCAAACGCAAAAAGACCCAATTTGTGGGTATCATTTCGCTCAATAAGAGTGTTGCCTTTATGACTCCTGATAAGGACAGTGTTCCTTTTGATTTCTTTGTTCCGCTCGATAAGCTGCTGGGTGCACAAAATGGAGAAAAGGTACTCATCCAGCTGATCGATTGGCCTGAGCACAGTCGAAATCCCTTTGGTGAAGTCATAAAAGTGCTGGGAATGCCTGGCAACAACGATGTGGAAATGATGGCCATCGTGGCTGGAAATGATTTCCCCTTGTCTTTCCCCAAAGAGGTGGAAGCTGATGCTGACCGCATTTCGAATGTGATTAGCGAAAGCGAAATTGCTGCCCGCCGCGATTTTAGATCCATTTTCACTTGCACCATCGACCCCTTTGACGCCAAAGATTTCGACGATGCCCTTTCGCTGCTTAAACTCGAAAATGGAAATTGGGAAGTGGGTGTGCATATTGCCGATGTGACGCATTATGTGCAGCTGGGCACCGCCCTCGAACGCGAAGCCTACGACCGCGCTACCTCCATCTATCTGGTCGATCGCACCATTCCCATGCTTCCCGAAAAGCTTTCCAATTTTGTTTGCAGTCTGCGCCCCCACGAAGAGAAGCTTACCTTCTCCGCTGTTTTTGAAATCGACTCCAATGCCAAAGTCATCAACCAATGGTTTGGGCGTACCGTCATTAATTCGGATCGCAGATATACCTACGAAGAGGTGCAAGAAATGATCGAAGGTGCCGAAGGCGATTTTAAACCCGAACTTATGGTGTTGCACGATTTGGCCTCGAAACTTCGCAACGAACGTTTTCGCCAAGGGAGCATCAATTTTAGAAGCGAAGAAATAAAATTTGTACTGGACGAAACAGGTAAACCCTTAAGTGCCAAAGTAAAAATACAAAAAGAAGCCAATCATTTGGTGGAAGAGTTTATGCTGCTGGCCAATAAAAAAGTGGCCGAATTTGTGGGGACTAAAAAAGTAGGCGAAAAGCAGCAACCTAAAACTTTTATTTACCGAATCCACGATGAGCCCAATCCTGAGCGCTTGAGTCAATTTAGCGAATTTTTGAAAAAATTGGGTTATCGAATCAGCATGGCTTCGCGCAAGAGTTTAGTTACCAGCATCAATAAACTTTTTGACGATATCGCAGGTAAAGGCGAAGAAAAAATGATTGAAACTATTTCTGTGCGTACCATGGCCAAAGCCATTTATTCCACCGAAAACATCGGGCATTATGGTTTGGCCTTTCGTTATTACAGCCACTTCACTTCGCCCATTCGTCGGTATCCCGATATGATGGCTCATCGATTGTTGCAGCGTTACCTCGATGGCAAACCTTCGGTGGATGCCTCAGAATTTGAGGAATATTGCAAACATAGCTCCGAAATGGAGAAAAAGGCCGCCGATGCCGAGCGCGAATCGGTGAAATACAAGCAAATGGAATACATGCTCGACAAAGTGGGAAAGGTATTTTCGGGTAAAATATCAGGGGTAAGCAAATGGGGACTTTTTGTAGAAATTACCGAAGTGAAGAGCGAGGGTTTGGTTTCCATTCGCAG
>DZDC01000159.1 GCA_022736595.1 Draconibacterium orientale
GCAAAATTTGAGGCCCAAAAAATAGCTTTTGCTCCCATCATGTTTCAAGCAGCATTGAGTTTGCGTGATCTGGGGATTCTAGACTTTCTAATGAAGCAACGACGCAACGGCGTCACTACAGAAGAGGTTGCCAAAGCCTGCAATATTTCGGTTTATGGAGCCAAGGTGCTTCTCGAGGCCGGCTTGAGTTTAAATGCAGTAAAATGTCAAAACCAGAAGTTTTATATTACCAAAGTGGGTTATTATCTCGTTAAGGATGAGCTTACTCGGGTGAATATGGATTTTACCCAAGATGTCAATTATTTGGGAATGTTTAATCTTAAAGCCAGTATTCAAAACGGTAAACCCGAAGGGCTGAAAGTTTTTGGAACTTGGAATACCGTTTATGAAGCCTTGAGTCAATTGCCTGATAAAGTGCGGGAAAGCTGGTTTAATTTCGATCATTATTACAGCGATCAATCCTTTCCTGAGGTGATGCCCATCCTCTTTGATCTGAAGCCCAACCGTATTATGGATGTAGGAGGAAATACCGGAAAATTCTCCATACAATGTGCGCAATATCATCCCGAAGTGCAAGTTACCATTGTGGATTTACCCGGACAAATCAAAGATGCTCAAAAAAATATCGATGCCCATGGGCTCACGCAACGAGTACATTTTCATCCGGTGAATTTATTGGGTTCTGAAGTATTACTTCCCAAAGGCTTCGATATCATTTGGATGAGTCAATTTTTGGATTGTTTTTCGCAAGAGGAAATTTCAAAGTTGCTTCAATATGCTTTCGAAGCCATGGATAGCAATGCCAGCCTTTTTATAATGGAAACCTATTGGGATCAGCAACGTTTTGAGGCAAGTACCTACAGCCTTCACGCTACCACGCTTTATTTTACTGCCATTGCCAATGGAAACAGTCAAATGTACCACAGCCAGGATATGCTCCAGCTAATCGACAAAGCAGGGATGAAGGTGGTGCAACAATGGCACGAATTGGGGGTGAGTCATAGCTTGTATCGTTGTATGAAAAAATAATGACTTTATGGAAATGGATGCCACCCTTCTAATCCCTCAACGACCTCCTTTCGTTTTTGTGGATCAACTGATTGACTTTGATGATCATTCAGCCAGTTCTACTTTTATTATTAAAACTCAAAATCCCATGGTGGAAAGCAATTGTTTGATGGCAGGTGGATTGCTCGAAAATATGGCGCAAACTGCGGCAGTCATGAATGGATATCGACAAAATATCATGCAATTGCCTGTAGTTAGAGGATATATTGGTGCCATGAGCAATATTGTGATAATAGGCTTGCCTGCAGTTGGACAACGAATTACCACTACCGTAAAATTGAAAACTAAAGTTTTAAACGTTGATATTGTGGAGGCTCAAGTTATGAATGAAGAGGGTCAAATTTTGGCCAGTTGCGAAATGAAAATATTTTTAGAAGCATGACAGCAAAACTAAAATTAATCAATACCTATGAGGTTCGAATTCGCTTTAGTGAAGTGGATTCCATGGGGATTCTGTGGCATGGTAATTACATCAAACTCATGGAAGATGGTAGGGAAGCTTGGGGTTTGGAGTTTGGAATGCATTATTTGGATGTTTACCACCACCAAACTTTTACCCCCATTGTTGAAACCAATATCAAACACAAAACATCGCTTCGCTATGGCGATGTGGCTGTGATTGAAACCGAATATGAAGACAGTGAAGCTGCCAAACTTATTTATCATTATCGAATCTATCGCCAATCGGATATGCAATTGGTGGCTGTGGCTAAAAGCATACAGGTTTTCACCAACCTCCAGCACCAGTTGATTTTGAGTATCCCCGAATATTTTGCCCAATGGAAAAACCAAATGCGTCATCATTTATGATTCAAGACTTGAAAGTTAAGGTGGTTTCCTTCAGCATGATAACTGCTTTAGGCTTTGATGTGGATGCACAAATGGAGCGTATTCTCAATAGTGAAAGCGGACTCAGCACCACGCATCCATGGGCAATTCAATACGAAAGTCCATTGGGGCTTATCGATTGGAATGAAGTGGAAAAGAGATGGTCTTCGTTAGCTCCAAAGGTAGATGCCACACCCTTTGAAAAAATAGCCATTCTTTCAGCTAATGAGGCCATTCAAAAAGCTAAAATTGATCCCACAAGTTCCGAGACTTTAATGGTTTTTAGTACCACCAAAGGAAATATTGGGCTTTTAGGCTCTCCCCAAACCAAAAGAATTCATCTTTGGGAAACAGCAGGATTTATCTCTGGTTTCTTCAAAAATCCAAATGTTCCGGTGGTTATTTCAAATGCTTGTGTTTCTGGAGTTTTGGCTTTGAATTTTGCGGCTGATCAATTGCGCTTAGGAATCTATAAAAATGCGGTGGTGATTGGAGCCGACCAGCTAAGTCATTTTGTAATGAGTGGCTTCAAGAGCTTTAAATCTTTAAGTGATTCGGCCTGCAAACCCTTCGACCAAAACCGCAACGGACTCAACTTAGGAGAAGCGGCTGCCGCCATGGTCTTGAGCTCTGAAGGTCAGGCTACTGTGGAAATTTTGTACGGTGCGTCGCACAACGATGCCAATCACATCAGCGGACCTTCTCGCACCGCTGAAGGAATGTATTATGCTGTTCAAGATGCATTAGCACTTTCAAAACTTCAACCTCATCAAATTCAATCCATTTCGGTGCATGGAACTGCCACTCCTTTTAACGATGAGATGGAAAGTGTTGGTTTGCAGCGCCTTCAGATGAGTGATATTCCAATCCACGCACTTAAATCATACTGGGGACACAGCCTCGGTGCCGTTGGATTGGTAGAATCCATTGCTCTGATTGAAAGCATGAAGCGGCAAATTGCCTTGCCCACCTTGGGTTATGAAACTTTGGGGGTGAGTTCAGCAGTGAAAATTCATCAACAGGCTGAACCTCTAAAAATTCAATATGCCTTAAAGGTGGCTTCTGGTTTTAGCGGGGTGAATGCAGCCTTAATTTTTAAAACGGAGGACGCTGTATGAAATCGAATAGCAATCCAAATCTAAAAATTCAAGACCATAAATTATGGCTCAATCAAGAGCTTGTTTTTGAAGCTTCTGAAGAATTGTCCACCAACGATTTTTTGAAAAGCGCTTATAAAAATATTGGGATGCAATATCTTAAGTTTTTTAAGATGGATGAAATGTGCAAGCTGGGAATTTTAGGGGCGGCTTATCTTGGTGTGGAAGATCGCCAACAAAAGTTTCAATCGCATGAAGTAGGATTGGTGTTTGCCAATGCTTCAGCTTCTGAATTTACCGATCAAAAATACCTTGAAACCATTGCCAATTCTGACAATTATTTTCCTTCTCCTTCGCTTTTTGTTTATACTTTACCCAATATTGTATTGGGTGAAATTGCCATCAAGTTTCTGATCAAGGGAGAGAATCTCTTCTTGGTCATGCCTCAATTTGACGCAGAAGCATTGAGAAATCAAGCAAAAATCTTGATTGATAAGGGAAGGCAAAAAGCCATTCTTATAGGTTGGATTGAAGTGAATAAATCGAGTTATGAAGCTTATTTTGAGTGGATTGAATAATTAATTAATTGCAACAGATGATTCAAAATCGAAAGAAAATCTACATAACCGCTTTTTCAGCAATTTCTGCACTGGGTCTGAGCGATGAGCTTCATTTAAAGGCGTTGAAAGAAGGCAGAACGGGAATTGGAACCTGCAAGTTTCTGGCTAGCCGACATCGCGAGCGTTTTCCATTGGGTGAAGTGGATTGGAGCAACGACCAAATGAAAAAACATTTAGGACTTACCAATCAAACCTTAAGCCGCACTGAGCTTTTGGCATTGATGGCTCTTAATTCCATGCTCCAAAAGTATGAGATTAAAGACGACGCGAGCATGGGGTTATTTGTCGGAACTACGGTAGGAGGTATGGATTATACCGAAAAGTACCTTTTCGATTATCTCAATGCAGATAAGCTTGAATATGCCTTGCACCACATTTTGGGCGAAACCACGCAAACCATTGCTAAATATCTTAATATTACCGGTTATAGAAGCACCCTGAGTACTGCTTGTAGCAGCTCGGCCAATGTTTTTATATCTGCTTGGCGCTTAATGCAAAAGGGAATTTTACAAAGTGCAATTGTGGGTGGTTCTGATAGTCTTTCGGCCTTTACCCTCAATGGATTTAATACGCTGATGATTTTAGATTCAAAGCTTTGTCGTCCATTTGATGCCACTCGCGAAGGGTTAAATTTGGGCGAAGCCGCAGCATTTTTATTGCTCGAAACTGATGAAAGCCTGCAAAAAAGTGGTCGCACTCCCATTGCAATTTTATCGGGTTTTGCCAATGTGAACGATGCTTTTCATCAAACGGCTTCCTCTCCCGAAGGCGATGGTGCCTACCAATCCATGGCCAAGGCCTTGCAAATGGCGGCTATATCTGCTGAGGATATTTCTTATGTCAATGCCCACGGAACGGGAACGCTCAATAACGACTTGAGCGAAGGGATAGCTTTGCAAAAATTGTTTGCAGGGAAAAATATTCCATTTAACTCCACCAAAACCTACACCGGACATACCCTCGGAGCTGCTGGTGCATTGGAAGCCTATATTTCGATGCTTTGTTTGCAACATCAGTTTATTCCAGCAACCCTATCATGCGACGAGCCTATGCCCGAATTGGAAATAGTGCCTTTTCAAAGCAATGAAAATACTGCGGTTATAGAAAATATTTTAAGCAATTCCTTTGGCTTTGGAGGGAACAATTCTTCATTACTTTTTACAAAGTACAAGTAAATGAGTTTTTATAAAATCTTTGAAATAATGA
>DZDC01000160.1 GCA_022736595.1 Draconibacterium orientale
TTTTTTTAGCCCTAAGAGTTGTATTTTTGTGCACCTAAATAATCTAAATACATAACATTGAACCCAATAATTGACCCCAAATGAAACAAAGTGTAGCCATACTGTGCGGAGGAGGTCCTGCCCCAGGAATAAACGCCGTAATAAGTTCCATATCAAGAGTTTTTTTAAAATCTGATTATCGCGTACTCGGTGTGCATAATGGCTATCAAGGCCTGCTCAAAGAAGGCGGTGAGATAGAAGAAATTGATTTTAAGTTTGCCGATCGCATCCACAATGTGGGTGGTTCGGCATTAATGATGAGCCGATTTAAACCCAAAGACAGTGATTTCAACACTCGCTTTTTTGAAGAAAACAATGTGGTGCTTATAGTCACCATTGGAGGAGATGATACCGCTTCTACGGCCAACAGACTTGCCCAATACCTTCGCGATAATCAATTGAATGTTAAAAATATTCACGTACCAAAAACCATTGATAACGACCTCCCCCTTCCCGAAGGCATCAGCACATTTGGGTATCAATCGGCAAAGGAAGAGGGCGTTAAAATAGCCAATACGGTGTACGAAGATGCCCGCACTAGTGGCAATTGGTTTGTGGTAAGCGCCATGGGTCGCGAAGCGGGTCATTTGGCCTTTGGCATTGGTTCGGCAGTGCGTTTCCCCATGATCATCATCCCCGAAATGTTTAATAAAACCCCCATCACCATTCATAAAATTGTAAGGTTGATGGTAAGCAGCATTCTTAAGCGTAAGATTTTAGGCATCAATTATGGCGCTGTCATCATTTCTGAGGGGGTTTTCCATTTTATGAGTGATGAGGAAATCACCTCTTGTGGCATCAATTTTCAATACGACGATCACGGTCACCCTGAGTTGAATATTGTAAGTAAAGCCCATATTTTCAACACCTTACTTGCTAAGGAACTTAAAGATAAAAACATAATTGTCAAAAGTCGCCCTGTGGAATTGGGTTATGAACTGCGCTGCATACAGCCCACAGCCTTCGACTTATTGTACTGCAATTTGTTGGGAATTGGCACCAAAAAGCTCTTTGATATGGGCTATACCGGTTGTATGGTTACCGCCGATGGAACGGGAAAAATTAGTCCTCTTTTCTTGAAAGATGTGCAGGATGCCAGTGGACGCATCAAAGCCCGCTTGGTCAATATGGATAGTGATAGAGCCAAACTTATCTTTGAGGATGGCCTGCAATACCTCAATCCGGGTGACTATGAAGAGGCAAAAGCCTTTGTGGAACATCCAGAATACTACGACTTTAGGACTATTTTAGAATGGTAAAAACATAAACTTTTACAATGGAATTATTCTATAACATAGGGAGATACATTCTACTCATGCGTCAAAGCTTTCAGCGACCTTTAAACCATCGCTACTTTGTGAGGCAAGTGCTCAACGAGATTGAGGCCATTGGCATTAGCTCTTTGGGAATTGTGAGCATAATCTCCGTATTTATTGGAGCTGTTTTGGTAATTCAAGCAGGATACCAAATGCAAAATCCACTCATTCCTGGATACACCTTAGGTTATGGAGTGCGCGAATCCATCATTTTAGAGTTTGCTCCCACCATTGTAAGTTTGATTTTGGCAGGAAAAATCGGTAGCAGCATCGCTTCCCAAATTGGAACCATGCGCGTGACCGAGCAAATTGATGCTCTGGATATTATGGGCGTTAACTCCGCCAGTTTTTTGATTTTACCCAAAATTGTGGCTGGCCTTATCAGTTTTCCGTTCATAGTCGTTATTTCGATGTTGATCGGTATTTCTGGCGGCTACACCTCCGCAGTGCTATGGGAAATAAGCTCCAGCAACGACTTCATCACCGGACTCAATTATTGGTTTATTCCCTACGAAATTCTGTATGCCATCATCAAAGCCACCTTTTTTAGCTTTTTGATTGTAAGCATTTCGGCCTATTATGGATATTATACCAAAGGTGGAGCCAACGATGTGGGGCGCTCCAGTACCAAGGGAGTGGTTTTTGCCAGTGTAGCCATTTTATTGTCGAATCTTGTTCTCACCAAACTCTTGCTGTCATGATCGAAGTAAAACAACTCAACAAGTCTTTTGAAGACAAACAGGTGCTCTTCGACATCAATTTGCAGTTTGAGCAAGGCAAACAAAACCTGATTATTGGTCAGAGTGGAAGTGGTAAAACCGTATTGCTCAAGTGTTTGGTGGGACTATTCACCCCTGATTCAGGCTCCATCATTTTTGATGGGAGAAATTTTACCGCCATGGGCTTGAAAGAAAAAAAATCAATCCGTGCTGAAATTGGGATGCTGTTTCAAGGCAGTGCCCTTTTCGATAGCATGACGGTGCTGGATAATGTGATGTTTCCCTTGCTGATGTTCAGCACTCTGAGTAAAGCCGAACAAATTGACCGTGCCAACTTCTGTATTGAACGTGTGGGACTCAACGACGCCCATCGTAAGTTACCTTCCGAGATTAGCGGAGGAATGCAAAAACGTGCTGCCATTGCCCGAGCCATCGCCTTAAATCCAAAATATCTCTTTTGTGATGAGCCCAATTCGGGATTAGACCCCAAAACTGGAGTGCTCATTGATCACCTGATCGAAGAAATTACCTATGAGTTTCAAATTACCACCATTATCAATACCCACGATATGAATTCGGTATTGGAACATGGCGACAACATCAACTTTATCTACAAGGGAAACCTTTGGTGGCAAGGGAATAAGGACGAATTTCTTTCCACTCAAAACCAAGAATTACAAGAGTTTATCTACGCTACAGAAGTACTCAAACGACTTAAACCCAAAGGATGAATTTTATAGATGTTTTACTGTTGCTGCCCATTGCTTGGTTGGCGTATAAAGGTTTTAAACGAGGCTTAATCATAGAATTGGCCACCTTAATTGCTTTGCTTTTGGGAATCTATTTGGCAGGAAAATTCGCTGCCTACACTGCTGATTTCCTTCGGCAAAAAATGGACTTTCATAGCGAGTACATGGGAATTATTAGTTTCACCCTTTCCTTCATTGGAATTGTGGTTTTGGTAATTCTTTTTGGAAAAAGCATAGAGCAAATTGCTAAAATTACGCTTTTAGGCACCGCCAATCGTATTGCGGGAGCCATTTTTGGCATCTTGAAAGGAATTTTTGGAGTTAGCATTTTCATTTTTATCCTTACATCCTTTAAGATTGAGGAAAAAGTTTTTAGCTCAAAACTCCAGTCAGAAAGTTTACTCTATCAGCCCATAAAAACTGTGGCTCCAGCCCTCTTTCCAGTGATTGAAGAATCGAAACACGATTGGCTGGATGCTATCTCTAAAATTACCGGCTCAAACCAGTAATTCGCTGAGCATCTGCTCAATAGTATGCCGCAGCTGTTCTATCGCTTCTTTGATTTTCCATTGAGATTTATCGGATTCTCCCACATAATTTGAAACAGCCCGCAGCTCCACGAAAGGAAGTTTTTCGTGAAGACAGACATAAAAAAATGCGGCTCCCTCCATGCTTTCCAATCCTTTAAAATGTTCTTGATATTTGGCCATGGGCTGATGCAACAGATTTACGCTGTGCCCTTGTGTGGTGGGCAATTGCATTACTGCTTGATTGTTGATAAGGCTATAATTGTAAAGCAATCCATCGCTGAAAGGAATTTGCTGAGGCAGCACCAATTTCATATCAAAAACACTTTCAAAACCTTGAGAACTCAACACCCCAAGGTCAGAAAAGGACTCGCTCACTACTTGAAACACCGAAGCCAAGGGCATTTCCTTTTCATAACTTCCTGCCACGCCAGCCATTACTGCAAAGTGATAGGTTTTACGAGCCAAATGTTTCGTAAGCGAATGGGTGGTAAAGGTGAGTCCCACTCCCGAAATCAGCAAATCGACATTGACATTGCCTTGGTGCAAACTGTGGAGGTTGACTGCTGGATTTAAACTTTTTGAAGGGAACAGAAGATTGGCTTCCAAAAACGTAGGAACCACAATCAAAATTGATGGCTTATGCATTAGAATTTCTTAAGGGGAATAAAGGAAAAGAAATAGGCCAGCCCCAATCCCGAAACCATGTGCCAAATTCCCCACCAAGCAGCGATGAAGATCATCCCTCCCAATGGCAAATCGGCGGGGAAAATGCGTTCGTTAAAGAGGAGAACCAAGGCCAATCCCGAGTTTTGAATTCCGGTTTCGATGGTAATGGTGCGTCTTTCGCGACGTTTGATACCAAAAATACTTGCAAACCCAAAACCCGTAGCCAATGCCAAGCCATTATGAATCAATACAATGACCGTAATCCACTTGATGTATTGGAGAAAGTAGTCGAAGTTTTTGGCAAAGGCTATTACCACGAAGGCCATGAAAATAACCACTGATATGGTTTGAATGGGTTTTTGAATCTTAGCGGTAAGATTGGGCAATTTCCAAGCCACCAGCATTCCAAGAACCAGAGGAATTCCGAGTAGGATAAATACCGATTTGAACATTTCTGGCACGTCAATTTCGATGGGGCGAAGTAGGTCAGAACTATTAACATGGCTCAGATATTTATTGTAGAGGCCACCCCAAAAGGCAAAGTTAAAAGGAGTGAGAATTACCGCTGAAAGTGTAGCCAGGGCAGTAAGACTGATGGACATTTCCACATTACCTTTGGCTAAGGAGCTTATAAAATTGGAAATATTTCCGCCGGGGCAGGCCGCCACTAAAATCATTCCCATGGCTACGCCAGGAGTAATAAAGTCTTTAAGAAGAATAGTCAATAGGAAGGTCGCCATGGGCAGCATTAGAAATTGAGATAAATATCCTATTACTATGTTTTTAGGCTTTACAAACA
>DZDC01000293.1 GCA_022736595.1 Draconibacterium orientale
GCCGCAAAGTTGTATGGGCTAACAATGCGCCATCACGGTTAAAGCAAAATTGACTACTTGCGTCAGCAGAACCATCCTCAGCTACAGGCTTGCGACTGTAAAGCAGAGCCGCGAGGCCCTTACTCATGTCAACCAGCCTGGCTGTATGAGTCTTAGTAGTATCGTGGACAGCTTGATGCGTAGTTGTCCTTTGCACTTTAATTGTTCTATTTTTGAAATTAATATCACTCCACTGAAGCCCGCATGCTTCTCCAACACGCATACCGGTCGTAAACAAAGTCAAAAAAAGAGGATAATAAGCAGGGTAAAATTCCTCTAACTTTGAAAGGATCGCTTCAGATTCCTCACCGGTAAATGGTTCAACCGTTTTTTTCATCTCCTTGGGCAATCTTAAACTGCGACCGATATCAACCACGGGATTTACCGTAATCAATTCGCTATCCAAGGCAAAAGAAAACACCCCGGATAAAACAGCAATCATGGTTTCAAGAAGAGACTGTGAGGGTTTTTTATCACTATTGTATATATCAAGCAAGGTGTCACGAATCGTGGCACGACGAAATACCTCCAATGTTTTTGATCCGATAGCTGGAATCAGATAATTATCAAGCAATCCCCGATACTTCACATAGGTACGCTGGCTGCGCATGGGTGGCTTTATATACTTTTCAAGCCATACATCCGCATATTTTGCAAAAGTCGGAAGTTTTTCTGGAGCCTTCGGCACCAATCCCAGATCGACACGAGCAAGTTGGGCGTTAATCATTTTGGCTAAGCGATCAGCTTCCGCCTTAGTTGCCGTCCGCTGATATTTTTGATGCTCATCCTTGCAAATTCGAACTCCCCATTTTCCCGACCCTTTGGGTTTTTCGACAACCTTGGCACTCATTTGTTAACCATTATCAAAAATACTTCCAACATTAAATCGTTCCTCCTGCATCCAACAATTACCCCATTATCAAGAACATGACTATCGCTCATCATGGCTAATGAGAGCTTAACAGGATGAAATATGAAAACTCATTAAATCTACTTTTCGTTCACAGACCTTTTTTCCACAAATCCAGCCTTATAATCTTCCCCCGATTGTTTTTT
>DZDC01000035.1 GCA_022736595.1 Draconibacterium orientale
TAATTTGTAAGCAATAAGGTTGCATTTGAAAGTTGAATCTGCCATTGACCCCAATGTCCATTTATAAAAAAAAACTAATAATTATCATATTTTAGTATAATAAGTAGTGAGGTAATTAAAAACTTATATCAAAC
Organism: Draconibacterium orientale; assembly: GCA_022736595.1. Classification (GTDB taxonomy): domain Bacteria; phylum Bacteroidota; class Bacteroidia; order Bacteroidales; family UBA1556; genus UBA6267. Next base: position 135 of record DZDC01000035.1, read on the forward strand.
AAAGTATAGCTAACCATACTTAGATTAGGAATAATTTTGGGGATTCAATTTATTCAAAAGCAATGAAAAAAATTATACAAGTAATTTTAGTTTTATTACTACCTCAAATTATTGTATTTGTGGTAGTTACTAATTCGTTTAATAAAAAACAGATTGTTCCAGACAAGCCCATTGTGGTCAATTACATCACCAAAGAGCATCAAACTACGATTAAGACCGTTGACCATAGTAAGTTTGAGATTTTAAAACAAGAATTTAAACGTCCACAGGATATGACGTTGGCATGTTTAAGTTGCCACACCGAACGCCACAAAGAAGTGATGGTCAATAACCATTGGACATGGGATCGAAAAGAAAAACTTCATAAGCGTGACGCGGTTTCAGTGGGTAAAAAGAGTGTTCTCAACAATTTTTGTGTTGGCGTTGGTTCCAATGAAAAGATGTGTACAAAATGCCATGCAGGATATGGATATAGCGACAAATCTTTTGATTTTACCAAAGCTGAAAACATCGATTGTATCGTATGCCATGATCAGTCAGGTTTATATGAAAAAGCACTGGCAGGCATGCCAAAGAAGGGCATAGATTTAAACAAAATAGCCCAAAGCGTTGGCAACCCCAAAAAAGAGAATTGCGGTTCATGTCACTATCTTGGTGGGGGCGGCAATAATGTAAAACATGGCGATTTGGATATAGAGATGAACAATTGCAGTCGCGAAATAGACGTCCACATGGCTAAAGAAGGTGAGGATATGAATTGTACAGCTTGCCATACGACGCAGAACCATAAAATTACTGGCAAATTATATGCATTATCATCCGAAGACAAAAACCGAGTTACCTGCGAACAATGCCATACCGACCGTCCGCATAATGATAAAATTATTGATAATCACAGCTATAGAGTAGCTTGCCAAACCTGTCATATTCCAGTGTATGCCAAGGGTAAACCTACCAAAATGTACTGGGATTGGAGTACCGCTGGTCGTCTTGATGCAGATAGCATGCCCATCACTGAGAAAGACGCCGATGGCAATGTGAGTTATAACAGTATGAAAGGAAACTTTGTTTGGGAGGACAGTGTTGTGCCCGAATATTTTTGGTTCAATGGCTTAGCCGACCACTTTTTGTTAACCGATATTATCAAGGAGTTCCCTGTGCAATTGAATAGCCTTGCCGGTTCTTATAAAGATAAAGGTATTAATTCTGAATCCAAGTCTGTTTCTAAAATATGGCCAGTAAAAGTGCATCGTGGGAAACAACCTTACGATATGGTTCACAAAACCTTGTTGCAACCTATACTTTATTCAGACAAGAAAGGTGATAGCGCTTTTTGGATGGATTTCAATTGGAGCAATTCGATTACGGCTGGCATGAAATACATGAACTTACCCTATAGCGGAAAATATGACTTCGTCGAAACAGAAATGTACTGGCCACTAAATCACCAAGTTTCGGCAGCAGATAAAGCCTTGCGATGCATTGATTGCCATACCTCTAAGCCTGAAGGTCGCTTAAGCAAACTCAACGACTTTTATCTGCCAGGAAGAAATCGCTTTGCAATTATTGATAATTTCGGTCTTGGACTGCTGGTAGTGACAATCCTTGGAGTTATAATTCATGGGGTTCTGCGGAATGTTTCTAAGAAAAAAATAAATCACAATTAATTTAACTATTTTAAAATCAGTTTATAATGAAAGTATATATCTATAAAATATTTGAGAGGTTTTGGCATTGGACACAAGCTTCCTTAATCTTACTGTTGGTCATTACCGGATTTGAAATTCACAGCTTCTATACCCTTTTTGGTTACAGACAAGCCGTTATTTACCACGATAGAGCTGCGTACGGTTTAATGATTCTTATTGTTTTTGCTATTTTTTGGCATTTTACTACCGGCGAATGGAGGCAGTATATTCCTACCTTGAAATTTGTAAGAGAACAAATCGATTACTATATTTTAGGTATCTTTAAAGGATCCGAACACCCCACTAATAAATTAGTTTACAATAAATTCAATCCGCTTCAGCGATTAATATACCTAGGGTTGAAAATTATGGTAATTCCGATTATGGTTATGTCAGGTTTTGCCTATATGTTTTTTAATTACCCTAATCAAACCATTGAACTATCCGGTTTGGGACCTGTGGCTGCTGTGCATACCATGGGAGCTTTCTTTCTTGTGGTATTTGTGATTGCCCATATCTATTTAACAACCACGGGTCATAAACCATTAACCAGTATCAAAGCCATGATTACAGGATGGGAAGATATGGATGAAAAAGAAGCTAGAGCAATGGTTATCAGTGAAATGAAACATGGACTTCAAAAAACAAAAGCCTATTTACTAACCGACAAAGATCAAAGTAAATTCTTAGATGAAGCTTTAGCAGAAACTGAAGAAATTCTTGGCGTTAAGAAAGAAAATAAATTTCATGATGTAATTGCCAACAGTGGAGCTGGATATTTTAAAATTGATGTTCATGGTAACTACGTTGAGGTAAATAAAGCTTGGTCAAATCTATATAAATTCAAGCAAATAGAAGATGCTATTGGAAAACACTATAGCTTAACTCGCTCAAAAGAAGCTTTCATAGAGTTAGAAAGAACTTTTAATGCAGTCCTCAAGGGTGAAACCATTGAACATGGTCTGGTCATGCGTAAATGTCAAGATGGATCGGTGGGATACCACACCATTACGATGACTCCATGGTTTATGGAAGATCAAATTGTTGGCGTTGAGGGTTTTATTCTAGATATTGACCCTGAATTTGCTGCCAAGATGGAATGGAATGCAAAAGATCAAAAGAAATAGGTTATTAAAAATTTGAAATAGAATCTGTAAAAATAGCCAATTCATACGACACCTAAATCCCTAGTAAAACTAAGATTGAGGTGTGTTTTTTGAATAGTTAAAGCATTTTAATGTAACCAAATAAAATGTTATTTTTGAATGTTAGAGTTGGTTAATTATAAAAATGATAATTGTCATTTTTATCAGCGTAATAAACTCATACACGCTAATTTATACCAATTCTATATAGAGTGACATAATTTATTTAAAATCAATATACTAGGTAGAAAAATAGCTTTGAATATAATAGTATAAATAATTGAATAACAATATTATATATACTACAGCCATTTAGATTGAAAAAATCTCTAGGAATGATTAAAGAATTTACATTTGCAGATAATATATACAGGTTCAAAAATTCCTAGTAATTAAGGTGTTACAAATATTTAGACAAATCATTTAAAAGCAAGTTTTAAAGAATCAAGTAAGACAACCAACTTTTATAATTTAAATCGTTATTAATTAACTCATTAACATGAAGTTCAAAAATTACCTAATTATGTTTATCACGCTGATGGTAGTCTGGCTACTACTCAACAACAGCGTGGCAAAAGAAATTGTACTCGTAGGATTAGGACTTAGTCTTGTTCTGCCATTTCTTTTTTGTGGTAAATGTGATCTTTTCAATCACTTTAAGGTTACACCCAAGGCCCTTATTTACACAATTCTATACTTTTTTGTGTTTATCAGAGAATTAGTGAAAGCCAACTGGGACGTTGTAAAAAGGGTTATTTCCCCAAAACTCCCCATTAATCCTGGTATTGTGGAAGTAAAAACGGTTTTAAAATCGAAAATTGGGCGCATTATACTAGCCAATTCCATCACCCTAACTCCGGGTACTTTAACCCTTGAAATGGTAGATGACACCTTATTTATCCACTGGATTGATGTTCAATCAACGGATATTGAGGGAGCTAGCAACGCAATAGTTAGAACATTTGAAAAATATTTGGAGGAAATGTATGGTTAATAATATTTATTTACAGATTGCCACAGTAATTACCTTGATCGCTTTTATCATTGGTATGTATCGCTTTGTAAAAGGACCTCATAAAGCAGATCGAATGGTGGCCTTTGATATGGTCTCCGTTGCAGGAATCGCACTTATAGGTTTCATAGCAGCTTTCACCAATAAGTTAATTTATCTCGATGTAGCCTTAGTATATGGAATATTAGGTTTTCTTGGGGTTGTGATTATCGGTAGATACATCGAAAGAGGTTTTTAATATTAAAATTATAAAAACATGAATCAAGAAATTATGGAAATTGTAGGAGGAATCATCGCTATTATTGGTTCCATCTTTATATTACTAGGTGCCATTGGCATAGTGCGGATGCCTGATACTTTTAACAGAATCCAGACCGGTACAAAGGCCAGCACACTAGGTACTATTTTATCGCTGGCAGGCTTGTTTTTCTTTTTTCCAGGTTGGGGAGGTAAACTCTTTATCCTCGTGCTTTTTGTACTCATTACCAATCCTGTTTCATCGCATGTATTGGCTAGAGCAGCTTACCATATTGGAGTACCATTGACCAAAAAAACAGTAGTGGATCAACTTAAGGAAAGGGAAATCATCTCAAATCCTAGTAGTGCCAATTTGAAAAAAGTAAAAACTAACGAAATAGGAGACTAAAATATGTTTATAATTATTGCCATTATTTTAGGAGTTATTAGTTTAGTGGGAGGCTACATTGCACTTACCAATCCCAAACTCTCAGTGGGTATTATTGCTACCGGCATCGTAAGCTTAGTAGCATCAATTCTCTTCTTACTACTCGCAGCTCCCGATGTAGCCATGACCGAAGCGGCTATTGGTAGCGGATTAACCACGGTCATCTTTTTTTATGTGTTAAACAAAATAAGACAAGGAAATGCTTAAGAAAATATTAATTCTGTTTTTACTGGCCGGTGTAGGACTGATTTTTTTCGATTTATTTCAATCCTATCAAAGTGCATCTGAACTTACCACCACCGCAAAGTATTACGCCGATAACGGCGCAAAAGAAGTAGGCGCAGCAAACTTAGTTTCTGCCATAGTAGTTACCTATAGAGGGCTCGACACCTTGGGTGAAGTAAGTATTCTATTCGTTACTGCTGCCATCATCAGTTTCGTATTGAAACATAAGCCCGAAGAGGAAGATAAAAATAGAGTAATAAAACCTGCCAGTGAAATATTAAATACTGCTACCGTCTTTCTTACTCCTGTAATGATAATGGTAGGTATTTACATTTTTATCAATGGTCACTTAACCCCTGGCGGTGGTTTTCAAGGCGGAGCGGTGATTGCCTCGGCGGTTCTACTCATTTTCCTTGCAAACCCAAAATTTCACCTAAACCACTCAATAATTGCCTTTGTTGAGTCAATCTCAGGGGTAGCCTTTGTAGTAGTTGGTGCGCTTGGACTCATTATGGCCGGAGGTTTCTTAGATAATCGCATCCTTGGTTTAGGCGAATTTGGAACCCTCTTTAGTGCAGGAGCTCTTCCAATTATATACATCTTTATTGGTCTTAAAGTGGGTGCCGAACTCTCAAATATCGTTGGTATTCTTGCGCAAGAACAAAATATTAAAAACTAGACTATGGAATATATTATTTTAATTACTGGCTTAGCCTTGATACTCATGGGCCTATATGGAATCATGTATATCAAAAACATATTTAGAATTGTAATCGCTTTTGCCCTTTTCGACACTGGAATTAACATTGTTATGGTAACGATAGGCTATTTACGGAACGGTATGGCACCAATTTTAGACAAAATGCCCACCGAAGGAACAACCCCAGCAATAGTGGATCCTGTTCCACAAGCCCTTGTTCTTACCTCCATTGTTATCGGGTTGGGGGTTAGTGCCTTGATGCTCACTTATGTGCTCAAGCTTTACGAAGATAAAAAATCATTGGATATCAACAGCTTTAAAGATTTAAAATGGTAGCACCAATTTACATTATTGCAATCGCACTTGGATTAGCTTTCACAATGGGATTATTTGGAAAGCAACTTAAAAATATCGCAGGTGTATTATTTATAGCCGGTCTAGGATCGCTAACCTTTATTTCAGGACAGTGGCTTTGGAATTTTATGGTTAACTCGGCAGCCACCGAAATTATTTACACAGCCGGTTTTAAACCGCCTTTTGCCATTGTTTTGCAAATGGGATTCGAAGAAGCCGTACTCACTACTATGATAAATGTAGCAGGTTTGCTTGGCGCTCTTTACCTTTTCCCTCTTCTTGATAAAAAAGGTAATAATGCGATGATGGTCTACTTGATCTTTATTATGAGCACCAATGTAGCCGTTATGACTTCTGATATTTTCAACCTTTTCGTATTTACCGAAGTGGAAAGTATCGCCCTTGCAGGTCTTATATTGTTAACGGGACAAAGTAAAGCCTTTCAAGCTGGTATGAAATATCTCATTGTTTCAGGGATTAGTTCTGGCCTCTTATTGCTCGGAATCATCTTTGCATACCAATTTAGTGGTTCATTAACCATTATCGACATGATTAATGCTAATCTGTGGGCGGTAAAAGCAAGTAGCATCGCTGCTTTCTTATTAATTGTTGCATTTATAATTGAAATGAAACCTTTCCCCGCTAATGGATGGGGAATTGATGTTTATACTGCTGCACATCCTGGTATTGGTGCCATGGTATCAGCTGCTGGTGCTTCGGCTTCATTATATGTTTTCTATAAGGTAATGCCTTTAGTGAATGGTAACGATTGGTATTACTTTATCGCATTAATCGGGGCAATTACTTTTGTAGGCTCCAATTTGGTGGCTACGCGTCAAGAAAATCCAAACCGATTGCTCGGTTATTCTTCCATTGGACAGGTTGGATTTTTAATGATGATTCTGGGACTCCAAGATGTACTCGGCGAGCGTACTTTAATAATATCCTTTAGCATTTTGATTTCGCATTACGCTGCTAAAGCTGGTTTGTTTTGGATTTCGGGCATTCTCAATGCCGAAAACATTAAGGATTGGTCAGCGTTGCGAAAAAATCCTATTTTGCTTTTCCTCTTCGGTGCTTTCTTATTTGCATTAATTGGTTTCCCTCCTTTTCCTTCTTTCTTTGGTAAATGGGAATTGATAATGACCCTCAGCCAAACGGGCAATTACTCGTGGATAGTGGTGATTTTGGTTGCCAGTTTTATCGAAGGTATTTACCTTTTCCGTTGGTTAGGATACGCTATAAAACTGGATCATGCTCAATTACCAGCATTTAAAACCCCTTGGTATCAACTCATTCCAATAATGTCGATGGGTCTCATTCTATTCGGAATGAGCGCTTACTTAACTCATGTCTTCAATTTTGGACCTGCTATCAATTATATTCCTTTGCTTTTTGTCTTAGCCATTTTCGCTATCGATTTTCTACCGGCCTATATCAAGAATACTGTCTCTATTGCTGGTATTGCTTACTACACTTATTATTTGTGGCCTTCACTCGAAAACGACTTACTACGTCAAATATTTATAGGAATATTCCTTGGAGGAGCTATCTTAACCTTAGTTGCTGGATACGCTAAAAAAGGTACTCGAGCTGGTTTTTACCCCATGGCTTTAATGATGTTTGCTGGTTTAGTAGGACTTATAGAGGCCAAGAGTATGTTGCAGTTTTTCTTTAATTGGGAATTAATGACGGCTGGTTCGTACTTTCTTATCATTCGTGGAAAACGTTCGATGCCTCATGCCTACAGCTATATACTATTTTCTATCGCAGGTGCATACGCCATACTAATGGGTTTCGGTTTAGCCTACGGAAGTCAATTGAATGGCAATTTAGATGCGCTTAGCCAAATCAGTTTATTACCTGCTTTAGCCTATTCCTTGCTTGCAGTTGGTTTTATGACTAAAACAGCTTCTTTAGGTTTACACATTTGGTTGCCAGGCGCACACGGAGAAGCTGAATCAGATGTTTCACCCATGGTTTCAGCAATTTTACTTAAAGCTGGTGTTTTCGGATTGATACTCTTGTTTCTCAGCATCGGTGTTGATAATCCAAATGCAACTACACTACTCTACGTTCTAGGCTGGGTTGGTGCACTTACCACTCTAATAGGTAATATGGGTGCTGTATTCCAAGAAGATGCTAAACGACTTTTGGCTTATTCCAGTATCGGACAACTTGGTTACATCCTTTTTGCTTTTACCTTTATGACTCACATGGGCTGGTTAGCCGGCTTCACCTACACCATCAATCACTTTATGTTTAAAGCGATTCTCTTCTTGGTAATTGGTGGTATCGTAGTGAAATTAGGAACTCACAATATGTACGAAATGGGTGGTATGATTAAGAAAATGCCTTTCTCCTTTATCGCTGTTTTAATCTCGATAATTGTAATAGGTGGTATTCCTCCATTATCTGGTTTTGCCGGTAAATGGTTGTTTTATAATGCCGTAATTGAAAAGGGCTGGTATTTCCAAGGGGCCATTATCTTCTTTGCGGGTATTGTAGCTTTCTTATACCTTTTCAAACTCATTTACTCAGTATTCTTGGGTCAACTCAAAGACAATCACCGTAATGTGAAAGAAATAAGTGCGTGGATTCTAATACCTTCTTACATTCTTATTATTGGCATTATGATATTCTCTGCTTTCCCTCAATACATTTTACAACCAATTTCAGATATGATTGCTCCCCATTTCCAAAGCGAAACTATCACATGGACAGGGAGTTTAGCAACTACAAGTCTAGGTTATTGGGATGCCACCACCATTATGATTGTGGTAGGAACTGCCTTTATGCTACTTTTGGGTTGGCTTATTTGGCTGAGTGCCAAAGCTCAGAAAGTGGAACAGTTCAATATCGTATTTGCTGCTGAACGCCCATTCAGACCTGAAACAACGCATGTAAGCTATAACATATACGCAGGCTATCAAAAAGCCTTAGGTTGGATTGTAGCTCCTGGTATTACCAATTTCTGGAATACAATGAGCACAAATCTACTGGAATTTGCCGGCTGGACACGCCGTATTTATAGTGGCAGCATTCAAAATTATACATTACATGTTATTTTATTTATCGTGGTATTTTACCTTATTTCAATAGGAGGATTATAATAATGGATTACAGTTTAACAAAATTTCTTTGGACTCTATTTGGCTTATTTATAGTAACCAATTGGGGGATGTTGATGAGCTCTACAATGCGACGCATCATTGCACGTGTTTCAGGTAGAATTGGTATTCCATGGTATCAACCATGGATTGACTTGACAAAATTATACTCCCTACGGACGCAAATATCCCATGGAACCATGTTCTACCTCGGGCCAGTTTTCCGATTGATGGGTGGTGTTGGAATGTTTCTCTTCATGCCTATGATTTTTGGGTCAGATTTGTGGTCAAATTATTCTTTCTCAGGCGACTTAGTTTTAATCCTTTATTTTCAGTTCTTTGGAATGTTAGGAATGGCTTTAGGCGCTGGTGAAGGTGGACATCCTTATTCGGCCATAGGTATCAGCCGTGGATTATCTCAATTCACTACCATCGAAGTGCCTATGACTTTAGCCGTTATTTCCTTGGCAATACAGTACGACACCTTATCTATCGCTAAAATTGTAGAAGCACAACAGGGCGGAATAATGCATTGGACCCTTTTCACCAATCCGTTCGCAACTGTAGCCGCAATGCTATCACTCTTGGGAGCTTTCGGCCATAGTCCATTTAACTTGGTAAAAGCACCCAATGAAATTCCAATTGGACCTCCAACTGAATATCATGGTACCTTTTTAGGTGTTTTACGAACCAATTCGGCAATTTTGCATGTGGCTGAAGCTGCCTTATTTATGAATTTATTTTTTGGCGGAGCCTCTAATTGGTTTGAACTTATCATAAAAACATTTTTAATCTATTTCTGGTCGGTATTTGTTGGAACTGTATTCCCACGATTCAGAATTGAGCAGAGTGTGGTTTGGTTTCTAAAATGGCCAACCATCATCGGAATTATCGCAATCATCATTTATTTGTAAGCAATGGAAAGAGAATTTGATAAAGCAATAAAAGAGATGTACAAGGAAAAATTCCTTGCTCCCGAAAATGAAGTTCGTCAGGTTAGTGCACCCGATGGAAGTATTATTGAGATCGATCCTTTAAAAGATTATTTCTGTCAAGAAAGACCTAAAGAACATAAGCCACGTAAAGGCGTCGTTGAAGATTTCTTGAACTGGGCACGGGCAGAGAGCTTGTGGGTGCTTGGTTTTGGAACAGGATGTGGAAGTATTGAAATTCCACCTTTGGTAACTCCTCGTTTCGACATGTATCGCTATGGTGTTCAAATGCGCCCCACTCCTCGCCAATCCAATGTCTTTATAATATCTGGCTATTTATCGGTAAAAACGCTAAAACGTGCCATCAGAAGTTATGAGCAAATGCCAAGTCCTAAATACATTATTGCCTTAGGAAGTTGTACTATCAATGGCGGAATGTATTGGGATAGCTATAATACGATTAACCGATTAGATCACTATATGCCTGTGGATGTTTACATCGCCGGATGTATGCCTCGTCCTGAAGCCTTGTTAGCAGGTTTCGGAAAATTAAAAGAACTCATCAAATCTGGTCAAGGCGAAAAAGCCAATGAATATGCCCGCAATTTTGACTGGTATAAAGCCAATCAAAAGAAAATTATCAGGGATTGGAATATGCCCGATTACAATTGGTAGAATTATTTATTCATTTTTTTAGAACGTGAATTACAATATGGTAGAAATATTAAAAGAGTTAGAAGAAAGATTTCAAGTCAGCGATCTCGTTCAACAGAAAGATCATCTTGCTTTTGTAAGTGTCGATAAGAACAAAGCAATCCCCATGATTACCTGGCTAAAGGACCAAGCTGGCTATACTAGTTTGACCCTAATTACGGCGGTTGATTGGCTGGAAGATGGGAAATTTCAGTTAACTTATATGATTAACAACCCAAAAAATAAAACTCAGATTGCTGCACGGGTGATGATAGATCGTGAAAATGCTACTATGGAATCTGCGCATCATCTGTGGGAAAGTGTTCGTATTTATCAACGAGAACTAAAAGAGATGTTCGGTATCGACTTCCCTGGAAGCCCAGGTGTTGACGAAAGTTTTATACTCGAAGGTTGGGTAGATATTCCTCCTTATCGCAGGGATTTCGACACCAAAAAATACTCAGAAGAAACCTACTTTCCACGTCCTGGACGTCAAAGTAACGACCCTGCTGAATATATGAAATCAAAAATGTATCCAAACGAATAAGTAAGACGAAGGATGGACTTAACAAAGATGTTTCAATTCAATGCCGACCGCAGTTCGTATCCCGAGCTCGACGCAAATGGAAAACCAATTATAGACTTGTCATCACACAAGTATCTCAAACTATGGCAAGGTCCTCAACATCCCGGTGTTACCGGAAATATGTCGTTGGAACTAACCGTAAATGGAGATGAAATAGTAGAATCAATAACGCATGTAGGCTATTTGCACCGCGGTTTTGAAAAATTAATGGAGCGACGCAAGTTTATTCAATGCTTCCCTACCTGTATCCGTATGTGCGTTGCCGAACCAGATCCCAATGAATATATACTCTCCGCTTGTATCGAAGAATTAGGCGGTATCGAAGTCCCTGAAACAGCCCAATGGCTTCGCACGCTCGCCTTAGAAATGGCTCGTTTGCAAGTGCTTTTACGCGGGGTTCCTGGTCAGGCTGGTACTTTTTCGCTAGGATTAGGCTATCAATGGGGAAATTATATTCGTGATTTGATTTTAGACCGATTTGAAGAACTCACAGGTGGCAGGGTTTATCACATGTATATTCTCCCTGGCGGAGTGCGAGGATTGCTTCCCGACGGTTTTAAAAAACGTATGGAAGAAAATCTTAAACTCGTGGATGAGTTCCTTGTCAATATTAATGACTTGATGTACAACAATATAGTCTTCAAACAACGGGCTGTGGGTTTAGCAGTTATTCCTGTTGAGTGGATCGACAAGTACGGTGTTTATGGCCCTTCAGCAAGAGCGGCTGGTATCATGCGCGATGTTCGCAAAACGCATCCTTATCTCAAATACGGCGAATTGGATTTTGAGCCTTTTACCACTACTGCTTCTGACGTTTACGCACGTAGTCTTGTCCGTTGGCATGATCTTAAAATGACCGTTGATTTGATTAGGCAAATAATGGCTAAAATGCCAGATAAAGGAGATATTAAAGCCCCAACACCTAACGTGATGCATTGGCGAATTCCTAAAGGTGAGACTTATGTTAAATGTGAAAGTTCACGCGGTGAATACGGAATGTATATGGTAACCGATGGAAGTGATATGCCACGTCGCGTAAACCTCAAAGGACCTAGCTATACTCAAGCAACCGCCCTGCTTGAAAGATTACTTATCAATGCTAATATTGCAGATACTGCAGCTATTATGGTTTCATTGGCAACTTGCCCTCCCGAAATCGAGCGATAGTTCATATTTCAATTCAAAAACAAATTACAATGAGCATAAAAGATTTATTAACGCCATTTACCGCTTGGAAAAGAATTACCAAAGATCCAGTCACCATTCGAGATCCATTTAATGATCGTCCAGGGGCTGAACGTTACAGAGGTTTTCATAAAAACGATGTTAACAAATGCATAGGCTGCGGAACTTGCGAAGATATTTGCGAAAATGAAGCCATCGATATGGTTCCTTTTAAAGATCCTATCAGTGGTGATAGCGGCCTTCGCCCTCGTTTGGATTACGGAAGATGCTGTTGGTGTGCACTTTGTGTGGATGTTTGTACCACCAATTCTCTCACTTTATCCAATGAATACACTTGGGTAACTGTTGATCCTGAAGATTTTAGATATACTCCAGGCGTTGATAAGAAAGCTTGGGACGATAATGAAAAAGGATGGAAAAAACCCGAAGGTAACTACGAATTTTATAATATCAACCGCGTTGAAATGCACCATTTGCATCCCGAAGATCGTGACAAATCATTCGTGGAAATGGTGAAAGGCTACTCAAGAGAGCAAGCCATTGCAGAAGCCGATCGTTGCGTTGAATGCGGCATTTGTACCGCAACCTGCCCTGCGCACATGGGAATTCCTGAATACATCAAAGCCGTTCGCCACGAGGATATGGAAGAAGGTTTGCGCATACTCTATGAAACAAATCCCCTACCCGAAATTTGCGGTCGTATTTGTACTCATAAATGTGAAACTGTTTGCTCCATTGGACATAAAGGTGATCCTCTTTCAATTCGTTGGCTGAAACGTTATATCGCTGATAATGTATCTTCTGATAAATACAAAGAAATTCTAAACACCATAGACCTTAGCAATAACCATAAAAAAGTGGCTATTATAGGCTCAGGCCCTGCCGGACTTTCAGCAGCACATTATTTAGCCTTGATGGGTTACCAATGCACCATCTTTGAACAATACGAAAAAGCGGGTGGTATGATGCGCTATGGTATTCCTGAATACCGTTTACCTTACGATTCTATCGATAAAGATATCGACTACATTCTTTCTCTTGGCGTTGATATTAAATACAATGCTCGTATTGGAATCGATATTACCCTCGAACAATTAAATAAAGATTACGACGCTGTATTTGCTGGCACTGGTTTACATTTGGGAAGAAGTACCGGAATACCAGGAAGCGACAATGAACATGTTTACTATGCAACAGACTTGCTACGTCAAATTACAGCCGGAGAAGAAATTGAAGTAACCGACCAAATTGTAGTCATTGGAGGAGGTAACGTGGCCATGGATATCACCCGTTCGTTGGCTCGGATGCAAAATCAAAAATTCGGCAAAGTGAACATCATCACTACTGCGCTCGAAAGAGAAAAGAACCTTCCTGCTGACTTAGAAGAAGTCGTCGAATCTCGCGAAGAAGGCGCAGTCATTAATCCAGGTTGGGCTCCTCAATCCATTGAAATCGAAAATGGCAGACCCGTAGGATTGCACGTAATAAAATGTAATTCACTCTTCGATGACTCTGGAAGATTTAATCCACAATGCGATATCACTAAAAAAGAATTCTTCCGCGGAAGTATGATTGTTCAATCAATCGGTCAAGGAATGGATTTAAGCTATGTGAGCGAGGATTTCAAAAAAGACCTAGAATTTGGCCCACGCGGAAGAGTGCAAACCAATGCGCATTTTCAAACCAGTGTTAAATGGTTCTTTATGGGTGGCGATATTATCGAAGGTCCAGATGTAATCCATGGTATAGCCAACGGACATAAAGCCGCCATTGGAATTGATAATTATATTCAAGGTATTGACTTTGCCCCAGCTAAATAAAAGGGGTGTAAATGCACAAAATTATGGCAGATATATCAACATCTTATCTAGGGCTAAAATTAAAAAGCCCCATTATTGTCGGCAGCTCACTGCTTACTGATAATATTACGAGTATTAAAGCAATGGAAAAAGCCGGTGCGGGTGCCGTGGTTCTAAAGTCACTTTTCGAGGAGCAAATTGCCATGGATGTTGATTCGATGCGTGTGAATAACATCCAAAACACCTATGCAGAGGTAGAAAACTACCTTAGCTATTTCACCAAAGAGAAAAGTGTTGGCGATTATCTAAAACTCATCAGCGATAGCAAAGAGCAAACCTCACTGCCAATTATTGCGAGTATCAATTGCATGTCGGCAGGCGAATGGGTTAGCTACGCCACTAAAATGGAAGCTGCTGGGGCTGATGCCATTGAACTTAATATCTTGAATCTTCCAACGGATGCTAATATGGAAGGGGTAAAATATGAGCAAATTTATTTTGACATATTATCCCAAGTTCGTAAAGCAGTAAAGGTACCAGTTAGTATCAAACTATCAGCCTATTTTTCGGGGTTAAGCAATTTTGCTAATACCTTATCCCAACAGGGGGTTGATGGATTAGTCCTTTTTAACCGATTCTACGAACCCGATGTCAACATCGAAAAAATGGAATTAGTGAGCAAATCCTTTAACAGTTTATCCTCCGACAATAGTCATATTTTGCGCTGGTTAGGAATCTTAAGCCCCGTTGTAAAGTGTGATTTAGCTGCTTCAACTGGCATCGTTGATGGTGAAACCGTGATTAAAAACCTTTTGGTAGGGGCAAAAGCTACCATGGTGGTTTCTGCTATTCTTAAAAAAGGACCCGGTATTATTACAGAAATTAATACTACTTTAGCGCAGTGGATGATGAATCATAAAATGGAGACTACAGCTGATTTTATCGGAAAATTAAATCAGAAATCGGTTCGCAAACCAATACTTTTTGAAAGAGCTCAGTTTATGCGCTATTTTCATGATGCAGATTACGTAAAATCATAATCTTTAAAATTTTAATAATATGTTAGTTTCAGAATTAATAGCCCGAAAAGGTAAACTAGTGTTTACCGTAAACGAAAACATGACTGTTTTTGAAACCGTGAAAAAACTTGATGACACTCGTGCTGGTGCCATGTTGGTAATCAATGATAAAGATCAATTGGTGGGGATTGTCTCAGAACGGGATATTCTTTATAAGTGCTACAACTCTGGGATTCCTCTTAAAGAAAATAAAATCAAAAACCTGATGACCTCAGCCGAAAATCTGATTGTAGGGAAAATGGAAGATAGCGATATCTATTTGATGAACGCCATGTTAGATAAACAAATTCGCCATATTCCAATTTTGGAAAACGATATTATCGTTGCCATTATCTCAATCGAAGATGTATTACGAGCTGTGCTAGATACTACTGAGTCAGAAGCTAAACTCCTTCGCGAGTATATTAAAAATCCATTTGGGGTACACACCTACAAATAGATACACACTATAATTTATCGTTTATAAAAACCATTTTGGTTTGATTCACTATCAAGCTAAAATGGTTTTTTGGTATGTAACCTCTCATTTTAGCATGTATGTTCTTCGTAAACTGTGCTAAAAGTAATTGAAAACAAAGATTCCCTCCTCTTGAAAATAATCTGTAACAGTCGTCATTGCAATTATGGCGTAATAGAAACCATAAGTTTAAAAGCTTTTACGTATTTTCGCAAATTGTAAATGTCCTTTTTATCGGTTTTTGGAATTTCATCTATGGCTAAGTTTTTATCCCTAAAGTTTATTGTTGCCTTTCTTTTGGTGCTCTTGGCTTTGGTGTTCACATTTTCTGTTCAACGGCTTCATTTTAGTGATCAAGTGACCCAACTTGCTCCTCACGATTCAACGCTTTCAAGAGTAAGTAATATATTGGTTAACAGTAGTTTATTGGATAAGATTGTGGTGAGTGTAAAGCTCGATTCTGCCAATAGCGATGCCTTGACCTTGGTGGCTCAACAGCTTTCTGATTCTTTAGACCGTATTTTGAAATCCCATTCAGGTTTTCATCTGCGACCTGCGGTCACCCCAGAACAAATGAATGAGGTGATGGATTTTATGTTTTTGAACTTGCCCGTGTATCTCGATTCGTCTGATTGGATTGAATTGGATACTTTATTAAAGCCGGAAAATATCGATCGGCATTTTGCTTCCATGTACCAAGCTTTAATGAGCCCTGCTTCTGCGGGTATTAAGCGATTTTTTATGCGAGATCCCCTTCAATTGAATCGGTTTGGCTCTGAAAAATTGAAGCAATTGCGGCCCAATACGTCCATCGATCTTCTCAATGGATTTCCATACTCGGTAAACCATGCCACCATTTTGCTTTTCATCGAAAACGATCATAAACCCTCCACTGCCGAAGTCAATCTTTTGGTTAAGGATTTAAATTCGATTCAAACCCAACTTGAGCTACACAATCAAGCTCAAACCAAAGCAAACATTGATTTCTTTGGGGCTCCACTTGTGGCGGCAGGGAATCAAAACCAAATAGTGAAAGACGTGATGCTAACGGTTAGCTTGGCTTTAATTTCCTTGCTTTTGCTTTTTATTTACTATTTTAAAGCCAAGCGCGCAGGCTTTATCCTAATTCTTCCCACCATTTTAGCGGCTTTTAGTGCATTGGGTATTATGAGTTTTTTTACCCATGAAATTTCGTTGATAAGTATTGGCATTGCTTCCGTTTTACTGGGAATTTCAGTGGATTTTGCCATTCACTTTTACAATCATTATCGACATACATTAAGTATTACTAAAACCAGAAAGGAACTTTGGCAATCTATTTTAATGAGTAGTGCCACCACTGCGGCTGCATTTTTTAGCTTGGCAAGCCTTCATTCGGTGGCCATGAGCCAATTGGGGTTGTTTCTCGGTATTAGCATTCTGTTGAGCGCGGGTTTTACTTTATTTGTGCTGCCCATTTTTTTGCCCAAAACACCAAGGACAATTCAATCGAGAAACTTTGTCGATGCCTTGGCAGGTTACGATTTGAGTAGAAACAAAATCATTGTTGTAGTGGTGGTATTGGTTTCGGGAGCTTTTGTGGTGCTTTGGCCCCAGCCCCATTTTGAGCGCCAGCTTGATAGCAGTAATTTTATGAGTCCAGAGCTTAAAGCGTCAGAACAAAATTTGAATGCCATTACAGGCCTTGATAGCAGTCGCAATATGTTGTTGGTGGGCAATGGGAGCAACTTGGATGAAGTACTTTCGCAATTCGAAAGGAGGCAAAAGGACTTGGATCGCCTGCAAAATCAAGGGAAATTAAATTACTACCTGCAACAGTTCAAGTTGTTGCCTTCCAAAAAACTTCAATATCAACGCATTGCACGTTGGAAGGCTTTTTGGACACCGGAAAAAAGGTCGGATTTGGAGGCAAACTTAAATAGAAATTATGCAAAATACGGTTTCAATCCTCAGATATTTACTTCATTTCCAGATTGGTTAAAAGGTGATTTTCAGGTTCATGAACCAGAGCAAAACCCCATTTATGGTTTATTTGTTAAAGATTTTGTGATTAAAAGTCCTCAACAGGTTCAACTCTTGACTCAAATCAATGTTCCCAAAAATTATGAGATGCAGCAAGGTGTGGTAGAGGTTTTAACTCAAGGATCCTTTTTTGTGGCTGATGCACGTAGGTATGCCCATGAGCTTATGAACCATCTCAATGATGCCTTTAATAAGTTGGCTTGGTGGTCATTGTTGTTGGTTTTTGTGATTCTGTGGGTTGGTTTTGGCCGTATTGAATTGGCACTGATAAGTTTTACTCCCATTGCTTTTGCTTGGGTTTGGATGCTTAACTTTATGCACTTTCTCGGGCTAGAGTTCAATATTTTTAATGTAATCATCATCAGTTTTGTTTTTGGGCTTGGCATCGATTACAGTATTTTTTACCTTCAGTCGTTAATTCAGCAACATCGTATTGGAACGCAAAACGAAAAGCAAGTGCGAAGCTCCATATTCTTAAGTGTTTTAACCACCATTTTAGGGATTGGCGTGTTGATATTTGCAAAGCATCCTGCTTTAAAAAGCATTGCAATGGTTTCGATAACCAGCATTTTTACAATTATAGTGCTTACCTTGGTTTTAATTCCAGTGGCCTTTCGCTGGCTGGTGGAATGGAAAGGGAATAAGCGTTTTCAACCCATTACCTTCCAGGATTTTATACTCTCATTGGTGTTTTTTACAGTTTACGTTACGGGTTCACTTACCATGACGCTTTTGGTTCCTTTCTTTTTGCTTTTCCCTGCTCCAAAAAAGACTAAAAAGCGAGTATTTCGATATTTGATTCGATTCTTTTCGGCTCATATTTTTTTGCATCCTACCATTTCCATTCGCATCCTCAACGAATATAAAGAAAAGTTTACAACCCCTTCCATAGTCATTGCCAATCACCAAAGCGTTATCGATATTATGTTGATGCTGCTATTAAGTCCTAAAATTCTTATTGTTACCAACGAAAGGGTATGGAAACATTGGCTTTGGGGCGCCATATTGCGCTACGCCGACTATTACCCTGCCTTTTCTGGTTACGACCAGATGCTCTCTAAACTTAAAAAAAGTGTTGAAGATGGCTATTCTTTAATGATTTTTCCAGAAGGAACTCGTTCGCCAGATGGCGAAATCAAACGTTTTCATAAAGGAGCATTTTATTTGGCTCAAGAGCTCAATATTCCTATTTTGCCCATTGTTTTGCACGGGGTGAATTTCAGTTTAAGTAAGAAGGAATTTTTCTTGTTTAGTGGTAACATCACCATGAAAATATTGAAACCAATAGAACTTCAAGCGTTGCCTTTTGACCAAGGATTACAGCAGGTGGCTAAAGAAATGACTTACTTTTATCGCAACCAATTGGCTCAGATGAAGCAAGAATATGGTACGATTTATTTTCATGCCAAGCATCTAAAGCGTGCTTTCATATACAAAGGGCCGGTGTTGGAGTGGTATTTTAAAATAAAACTGCGAATGGAAAAATCCTACAAGATTTTTGATTCTCAGATACCTTTGAAAGCCGAAATTCTGGATTTAGGCTGTGGCTACGGATTTCTAAGTTTAATGCTTGCCTTAAGGTCTGGCGATAGGAAAATCAACGCTTTTGACTTTGATGCTGAAAAAATACAAACGGCTCAAAACGTAAGTTTAAGGCCTCGTAATTTGCAATTTGCAGTGGCCGATTTGCAAAGTTTTGATGTGCCCAAAGCGGATGTAATTTTGCTGCTCGACACCCTGCACTACCTCACCAAGGAAGCTCAGGAAAATAATCTTATTCAATGTTTTAAAGCCTTGAATACTGGAGGACAATTGTGGGTGAGAGATGGAAATACGGAGATGGAATCCCTTCACAAGAATACACAAAATACAGAAAAATGGAGTACTGGAATTGGATTCAATAAGGCAAAATACAAAGACATGAATTTTGTTTCAGAGTCATGGTTGATTCAAATGGCTCAGGAGCATGGAATGGAATTAACACTCATTGAGCAAAGCAAAAAACTATCAAATCGATTGTACTTAATACAAGTGAAAACCAGTTAATATGACAGAATTAGAAAAGGAAGTTCCTAAAAAATATGATTTTGCCATTATTGGTGGTGGCTTAGGTGGCCTTATCGTAGCGCAAATTCTAAGTAAAGAAGGGAAAAGTGTCGTTGTTTTAGAAAAAAACAAACATCTCGGTGGAGTGATACAAGGTTTTAAACGACATGGAGTTACCTTTGATACAGGAGCCCATTACATCGGTGGATTTGAGCCAGGCCAAAACCTATACCAATACTTTAAATACCTCGAAATACATGATAAGTTGGTGTTGGAATCATTGAGCAAGGATGGTTTTGATCGCTTTCATTTTGCCCAAAGTGGCAAAACTTATAGCTATGGACAAGGTTACGAAAACTTTGTGGAGATTCTAAGTCAGGATTTTCCCGAACATCGAGCTGCCATTCAAAAGTATGTGGACGAAATTAGAAAAGTGGGCGAGTACTACCATTTGTACAGTCTCAAGCCTGTAGATCAATTGGAACAGCGGCTTAATTTTGACCATATTTATAAAAGTGTAAAGGCATTTATGGATGAAATTACTACCGATCCTGAGTTACGCAGAGTGTTGTTAGCAAGTAATTTGGTTTATGCTGGGGATGAAGAAGTTACGCCTTGGTACATCCATGCCCTCATCCTTAATAGTTACATTCAAAGTTCTCATCGTTTTGTGGGTGGAGCTTCACAAATGGCGCTGCAGCTTGCACTGAGAATCCGTGAAAGGGGCAATGACGTAATCACAAAAGCCGAAGTGATAGGTTTTAATTTCGGCGAAGGGCGCAACATTCAATCAGTTCAATTGCAAGATGGAACACAGGTTTTTGCCGACAATTTCATTTCCAATATGCACCCCAGCACCACCATGAAGATGATTCCCCCTGACCGAATACGCAAGACTTTTCGGGAGCGTATCTTGAATATGAAAAATACCTATTCCATTTTTTCAGTTTATCTTGTCCTTAAGCCCGATTCTTTCCCAAATCTTGACCATAATCTGTATTTTTTTAGAGAGGATAAAATTTGGAATTTGCATCAAGATATCAAGCAATGGCCTCCTGCATTTATGATGCTCACTCAAACTGCGAAACCCAACGAAAAGTATGCTTCAGGTATTACTTCCATTTGCCCGATGAATTACGAATGGGTTAAAAAATGGGAATCCTCAAATCTAAAAAATCGGCCTCAGGAATATTACGAATTTAAGGAAGAAATGCTACAACGTTACCTCGATGTTTTAGAGAGTTATTACCCCGGATTGCGTGACAATATTGTTCATGCCGAAGCCAATACGCCTTTAACTTATTACCACTACACCCACACTCCTGAAGGTTCATTGTACGGTATTATTCACGATTCCAATGATCCACTTCGTACCCATATTGCTCCCGCTACCAAAATTCCAAATCTAAGTCTTGTGGGGCAAAATATTGATGTTCACGGAGTTCTTGGTGTTACCGTGGGTTCCTTTATGGCGGCAGGATTGCATCTTAACCTCGAAAACTTAATAGATCAGGTACGAAATGCATAGCAAAGAGTTTTTTTTTATTTTAGCACTTACCTTTAAAAGCTCCTTGGAGCAATGTAATTGAATACAAAAGCATGAAAAAAATTAACAATAGAATCGTTGCCGGAGGCTTTATCGAAGACCAGAACAAGAGCGCACTTGAAGCAAAATTTGAGGCCCAAAAAATAGCTTTTGCTCCCATCATGTTTCAAGCAGCAT
>DZDC01000294.1 GCA_022736595.1 Draconibacterium orientale
CAATTGACGAGTCTCAAAATGTGTACGTTTTAGGGGATTTTAAAGACAATGATATCTCTATCGAATCTCCAGTTCTTACCGAAGTTCTTGATAATCAGGGGTTATACGATGTGTTTTTGGCCAAATTCCAAGGTAATGGAGACCTGCTTTGGGCTAAAAATATAGCATGGGGTACTGGAGGAAGCGTGTCAGGTGCACTATTAATCGACTACACTTTAAATCGA
Organism: Draconibacterium orientale; assembly: GCA_022736595.1. Taxonomy (GTDB): domain Bacteria; phylum Bacteroidota; class Bacteroidia; order Bacteroidales; family UBA1556; genus UBA6267. The sequence goes on from DZDC01000294.1 coordinate 225, forward strand.
TTAGTGGTCACTGGTTGGTTTAACACTGGTGTTTCGTTTGGAACCATTGCAGTGCCAGTTCAAACTTATACTCCTGCAGCTGTTGGTGGTAAGGGGATTTATATTGCCAATTTTGATTATGATGGTGTTTATATCAACAGCCAACATTTGCAAATGCCCAATGTGGCCGGTGCTGGTAATATCGAAGCGCTTGAATACTATAACAATGCGTATTACATGACTGGTAAATTTACGGATCGACTTCAGCTCCAATCAACTTTATTGATAGGTGATGGAGCTGCCCAAGATGCATTTGTCTATAAAACAGATTTAAATTTTAACGAAATTTGGGTTAGACAAGTGCATGGCACTGGTGTAGAGGTGCTTTCTAGTTCGGCTGTTTCATCAAATGGGCTTTATGTGGGTGGATATTCTCAAAGTGCCAATCTTACGTTCGAGTCGGCCACTCCAGTTAGTTACCCATTAACTGGCAGTAATAATTCTGAAGCCATTATGGCACATTACGATTTTAACGGAGACCTACTCAACAGTCATGCTTTTGTGAGCTCAGGTACAGATGCCATTAAATATGTTTCACTATTCGATAATCAAGCGGTTTTTTCGGGATACTTTACCAATAACTTTAATGTAGCCGGCAATACCTTACATAGTGCTGGTGCAGCAATTCAAGATGTGATGTGGATTGTAACGGATAATAATCTTAGTCCATTGTATGCCGATCAAACTACAGGAGCGGCCAACGATCAGGCGATTACTGCATTTATCGATGGAAGTCAAAATTTATATTTAGCAGGAAACTATAAATCTGATCCCATTAATTTTAATTCACTTTATGGTAACGACACGCTACTAC
>DZDC01000295.1 GCA_022736595.1 Draconibacterium orientale
AGACTTAAAAACCTTAACAATGGATCAAATCAACAACTTTAGAGCTGAACGTCAACGACTTAACGATCGTATTCTATCCCCTGAAAACAAAGCTGGCATTATGAAGCGGGTTTATGCCACAGATCATTATGCCTATTTGCAACGCAATGAAGGGTTAGCCCCCATCCATAAAGAGATGCTGGGCTTGGTGAGCAGTATGGTGTTGCGTTGCGACGATTGCATCAAGTACCATCTTGAAAAATGTTACGAACTGGGAGTAGCCAACGACGAAATGATGGACCTCTTTGGAATAGCCAATGTGGTAGGCGGCACCATTGTTATACCACATACCCGTAGAGCCATAGAATATTGGGAACTGCTCTTGGCCAACCAGCCGCTGCCCAATCCATTTGATCCCGACACCAAAAAGCAAAACTATGAAGCTGCGCTCCAGAGTTTAGAAGCCATGCTGCATGGCGTAAATCATCCCATTACGATAATGGCTACCATCAATGAAGTTTTAAAATCGCATATCCCCTATTTTTATTGGGTAGGTTTTTACCTTCTCGATGGAGCTCAATTGACCGTGGGGCCCTATCAAGGAACCCATGGATGCCTCTACATTCCATTGGGACAGGGCGTTTGCGGACGCGCTGCCTTGGAGCAAAAAACCATCATTGTGCCAGATATTGAAGCCTTGAATAATGCCCAAACAGGAATTAAAGGCCAACTTCATATCACCTGCGATGTAAGGTGCAAATCAGAAATCGTGGTCCCTGTTTTTGATTCTTCTTCGCAATTAATTGGGGTTTTTGATGTGGACAGCACCCACAAACAATCCTTTGACGACATTGATCAGCACTATTTAGAGCTTATGATGAGACGGTTTTTTTGGCAAACCTAACCTTTAAAAAAACGCCTAACAATACAAGAGTCAAAATGGTTTTATCTCAAATTATTGGTATAAATCCAAATCCATCGAAATAATATTTGAGTCCAGTCCAAAAAGCCTCCAAACTGCTGATTTTTATCGTTTTTACCCCTAGCCCTAAAGGGAGAACGCTAAAAATCAGCAGTTTGGAAAAGTCCCCTTT
>DZDC01000161.1:0-3266 GCA_022736595.1 Draconibacterium orientale
TTTTTCTAAGCGATTCCTGTTTTTTAATTGATTCTTCTATTTTGAAGGTAAATAAACAAATGGTAACAAGAAAAACCTCAACGACAAACGCTATGTTTTCTAAATTTTAACTACACACCCCTAAAAACAAAAATTGATGAAAGTTGGTATTCCAAAGGAGTTGATGCAAGCCGAATACAGGGTTGCTGCCACTCCAAAAACTGTTACACGACTTCAGAAACAGGGTTTTGAAGTTTTCATTGAAGCCGGCGCAGGCAAACCTTCGCGCTATGCTGATGCAGATTTTCAAAACGCAGGTGCTACCCTTGTAAACTCGGCTGCCGAGCTTTACAGCATGGTGGATATTGTGCTCAAAGTACAACCTCCTGTTGAGTCTGAAATTTTAATGATGAAAAAAGGCACCGTAACCTTGAGTTACCTTTGGCCTGCACAAAATCAAGCTTTACTCGAAAAGCTGGCTGCACAAGGCGTTAACGCCATTGCAATGGATGCCATTCCTCGTATTTCGAGAGCTCAAAAGATGGACGTACTCAGTTCCATGGCCAACATCTCTGGTTATCGATCGGTGATTGAAGCTGCCAATTATTTCGGTCGCTTCCTCAACGGACAGATTACCGCTGCCGGAAAAGTGGAGCCTGCCAAAATATTGGTAATTGGTGCTGGTGTAGCCGGTTTGGCTGCCATTGGTACTGCCAATTCGTTGGGAGCCATAGTAAGGGCTTTTGATACCCGTAAAGAAGTGGCAGAGCAAATTCAAAGTATGGGGGCTCAGTTTCTAACCGTCGAAATTGACGAAGATGGTGCCACCAGCTCTGGCTATAGCAAAGAAATGAGCCAAGCCTTTATCGATGCTGAAATGGCCCTTTTCAAAGCCCAAGCTGCCGAAGTGGACATCATCATCACCACCGCTCAAATTCCAGGTCGTCCCGCTCCCAAGCTCATCCTCAAAGATCATGTGGAAGTGATGAAAGCCGGTTCGGTCATCGTGGATTTAGCGGCCAGCAGCGGAGGAAACTGCGAACTCACTGTTAACAACGAGATTATTACCACTCCCAATGGAGTCATCATTTTAGGCAAGCTCGACCAGCTTCCTACCCAAGCCAGTCAGCTTTATGGCAACAATCTTTGCCACCTGCTCGACGATATGGGTAAAGCCGAAAACTTTAAAATAGACATGAACGACGACGTGGTGAAACGCGCCATGGTAACCTATGACGGAGCCATCAACTGGCCTCCAGAACCCTTAGCCGTTAGTCCTCAGAAAAAAGTGGATGCCACAGCCGTTGTTGAAAAGAAACAACCCACTGCCGCTGAGTTAGCCCGCAAAAAAGCCGTTAGCTCCTTCATCACTTTAGGTACCATCGGTGCTTTGCTCTTTTTGCTCGGAAAGGTTGCTCCTGCCGATTTCATGAGCCACTTCACCGTATTTGTGCTCTCTGTTTTCGTAGGTTGGCAAATCATTTGGAACGTTTCGCACTCCTTACACACCCCTTTGATGGCCGTAACCAATGCCATCAGCGGTATCATCATCATTGGTGGTTTGCTTCAAGTAACCGACACTTTGAGCAGTCCCATGACCATACTGGCTTTTGTGGCCGTACTTGTTGCCAGCATTAATATTGTTGGTGGTTTCTTTGTTACTCACCGCATGTTGAAAATGTTTAGAAAATAGAATTATGATATCACAACAAATACAGACCGCAGCATACTTATTTGCAAGTATCCTTTTTATCCTTAGTCTTGGTGGACTATCCTCACAGGAATCGGCCAAGAGAGGGGTGTTTTTTGGAATCGTGGGTATGATCATCGCCATCTTGAGCACAATGCTGGGGGAAGGCGTTCAAGGCTATGTTTACATCATTGTAGCCATTGCCATTGCCTCAGCCATAGGCATCATCGTGGCTCGAAAAGTAGAAATGACTTCCATGCCCCAATTGGTGGCCATACTCCACAGTTTTGTGGGTTTAGCAGCCGTATTGGTGGGTTTTGGTTCCTATCTCGATCCTGAAACCCACACTTTGGTGGGCGCAGAACATAGCATTCATTTAGTGGAAGTATATATTGGTGTTTTCATTGGAGCCATTACCTTCACAGGTTCTATCATTGCTTGGGGAAAACTTCAAGGTACCATTGCCAGCAAGCCATTGGCCTATAAAGGCCGTCATGCAGTTAATCTTACATTGATGCTGGTGGTTTTGGTTCTAGGCGTAATGTTTGCCATGAAACCTGGTATCGAAGGCATTACCGAACTTTACATTATGACTGCCATTGCTGCTTTTATTGGAGTGATGTTGGTGATGGCCATTGGCGGTGCCGATATGCCCGTGGTGGTTTCGATGCTCAATTCGTACTCAGGATGGGCTGCCTCAGCAGCAGGTTTTATGCTGGGCAACGACCTTTTGATTGTTACTGGAGCCTTGGTAGGTAGCTCAGGAGCTATTCTTTCCATCATCATGTGCGATGCCATGAACCGTTCCTTCCTTTCGGTAATCTTTGGTGGTTTTGGTGAATCATCCAGTGGATCATCAGTAGCTATGGAAGGCGAAGTAACCGCTGCCACCCACGAAGAAGTAGCCGCAATGCTCAAGGAAGCCCGCAGTGTGGTTATCGTGCCTGGTTACGGTATGGCTGTAGCTAAAGCCCAATATCCCATCCGCGATATGGTGGAGATGCTGCGTAAAGCTGGTAAAAATGTACGCTTTGCCATTCACCCTGTTGCTGGTCGTTTGCCCGGTCACATGAATGTGCTTTTGGCAGAAGCCAATGTTCCTTACGATATTGTAATGGAAATGGACGAAATAAATCCCGATTTGCCCTCCACTGATGTGGTGATGGTAATTGGAGCCAACGACATTGTAAACCCTGGAGCTCAGGAAGATGCCAGCAGCCCCATTTACGGTATGCCTGTAATTGAGGTCTGGAAATCTGAAAAGGTAATTGTAATGAAGCGCTCCATGGCCGCAGGTTATGCCGGAGTGGAAAACCCACTTTTCTATAAAGACAATACCGATATGCTTTATGGCGATGCCAAAGATAGTGTTGACAAAATCAATGCTTTTCTTAAGTAATCGAAATTTATAAAACACGCTTTTTAAGGCAGTTACTCCTAGAGTGGCTGCCTTTGTTTTTTTGTGATTCGATTTATAGAACACAGATAACACGAATCTAACGGTTTTACACAGATTCCTTTTTGTTTTAATGCAATCGTGCGGTAGCAGGGTTAGAATAAAAGTAAGGAGGATTTTCTGCAATTATAAATATTTATA
>DZDC01000161.1:3366-4681 GCA_022736595.1 Draconibacterium orientale
TTGCAGTTCAATCAATATTTAGAAGAGAATGAATATAAGTAATTTTAAAGCAGGCAAATTGGTTCAACAGATTCAGTACAAGAGTTTTGAACCCAACTCCATTGATATGCAATGGCAGATCGACGTGCCAGAGCTTACATTTTTACTCAGTCAAGCTGACAGGAAGCTCGGTGAACTCAACGCTTTTTCGCAACTGATACCCGATGTGGATTTTTTTATAAAGATGCATGTTTTGAAGGAGGGTACAACCAGTAGTAGGATTGAAGGTACACAAACCAATATCGATGAAGCCGTTCGTAAAGAGGAATATATTAGGCCCGAAAACCACGATGACTGGCGGGAAGTCCATAATTATGTTCAAGCCATGAATGAGGCCATACAAAATCTGCAAGTGCTTCCGTTGAGCAATAGACTATTGAAACAAACGCATAAAACACTGCTTCAAGGGGTAAGAGGTACCCACAAACTGCCAGGCGAATTTAGGAGTAGTCAGAATTGGATCGGCGGCAATAGTCTTGCAGATGCCACTTCTATTCCACCCCATTTCGAGAACGTAGGAAATTTAATGTCCGATTTGGAAGTTTTCTTAAATAACATCAATGTGCCAGTACCCCATTTAATAAAAATTGGGATTGCCCATTATCAGTTCGAAACCATTCACCCCTTTTTGGACGGTAATGGCCGTATTGCTCGACTGCTGATAACTTTATATCTTGTGAGTACAGGTTTGTTGAATAGACCTACCCTATATTTATCCGATTTTTTTGAAAAGAATAAAACGCTTTATTACGATAACCTAACAAGAGTTCGTACACACAACGATATAACTCAATGGTTGAAATTTTTTCTTGAAGGTATCCGTATCACATCGGAAAGTTCTATTCAAACCTTCAAAAATATTATTGCTTTGAGAGCGAATTTGGAGACGAAAATTATTTCATTAGGTAAAAAACAAGCGCTAGCTAAATCTTTTTTACGGCTATTATATAGCGAACCAATCATTACAACGAATGCGGCAGCTCAAACCCTCGAAATAAATAATGCCACTGCCGCCAGATTGATTGAAAACTTTGTTGATTTGGGAATTCTAATAGAATTGACAGGGTTTAAACGTAATCGTATTTTTGCTTTTGAAGATTATATGAAATTATTTAGATAACACACCACAACCCTCAGATTTTATCGTGCCGTAGCGGGGAGTGATTTTATTCCAGTAAATGACATTACACTTCGCTACCGCAAATAAAAAAGCCAACTTTCTGTCTATAAAAACTTACTTAGTACATGACAAAAAGTTACAATAGATTTAAGATTC
>DZDC01000001.1:0-10217 GCA_022736595.1 Draconibacterium orientale
GGGAGCGTTGCTTGAAAGCGGTGGTCCAGTTCATCTGCATCTCGACCAAAAACTGACGTCCGTATTGATCTTTGCAGCGTACATCAACGACCGTAAATTTCTCTAAAAAAGTTTCAGGAATCATTTCTGGCGACAGATATTCAAGCTCCACAATCTGTTGATCGCCAGGCAAAGGGAGCATCGAATTGAGGAAACTTTTGAGAATATCAGGGTGTTGCCCGAATATCTTCTTGAAAATAACATCGTTTTTAGGATCTAAATATCTCATAGCTATTTATTTGAGGCAAAGATAAGGGGAATTTGGGTTGTAAAAGTATTATTGTTGCGTTTTTATTCTGTGCTGAATGATTTTCTACAATCTGTGAAAATTAAAAATATTGCTGCGTTGTATATGCAAACCAGCCCCAGTGAACTGAGGTTTCATTTTTTAGTATTGACTTGCTTATCTTCTCTTTCAAACCAATCATCTAACATACCCGTTGATCAACTCTATCAAGTGGATTTCCATAACAATACATAAATGGCGATTGGCTCGGATACTTATCCGCCAACGGATCAACTGACAACCAAACACTTAAATCCGAGTCGTAGTACCTTGCGCCAAAACGCAGCCCTGAGCCTGTCGAAGGGTAACTGTAGCCAGTTTGCTCACGCGGTGTTTTATTTTTTGGCGGTGTTTGCGAATCTTCGCTGCGCTCGATTTCAGTATCGTGCTCCTTTGCAGAGCCCAGAAAGCTTTCGGACGAGTATTTCCGATGATTAGTAATTGCTTTCTTGAATCTCGAAGTACGATTTTGGATAGAGGCAAGTAGGGCAGGTGTTGGGCGCTTTTTTACCTTCGTGGATGTATCCACAATTTCTGCATTTCCAATAGACTTTATCTTCCCGTTCAAATACTTTACCTGATTCAAGGTTCTCATAAAGCTTTCTGAACCGATCCTCATGAGCTTTTTCAACTTTTGCAATCAGGCGGTAGGCGGCAGCAATATCTTTAAATCCTTCTTTTTCAGCAACTTCAGCAAAGTGAGGATACAAATCGGTCCATTCTTCGTTTTCGCCTTCGGCAGCAGCTTTCAAATTTTCTAACGTGTGGCCAATGGTTCCCGCTGGATACGAAGCTGTGATTTCTACCATTCCTCCTTCAAGAAAATTGAAGAATCTTTTGGCATGGGCCATTTCATTGATGGCTGTTTCTTCAAAAAGAAAGGCAATTTGTTCAAGGCCTTCTTCACGTGCTTGCTTAGCGTAATAATCATAGCGCATACGAGCTTGAGACTCTCCAGCAAATGATTTGAGTATATTAAGCTCTGTTTGAGTTCCTTTTAATCTTTCCATTTTGTTGTTGTTTTTTGTTATAGATAATGTTCCATGTATTTATAATCGGGACAAAGTTGTCCATTATGAATAACTAGCGCACGTTTTAACTCTGGCCTAAGTTTTAAATTTTCGAAGCTTGTATTAAAATCCACCTCTGCAAGGTCTTTGATAAAGGGTTTTAAGGCTTCGCTAAAACCTTCGCTAGCTTCCTTTGGGATCTCTGAAGGGAGTATGTCAATGGCCATAGTAGCGATACCTTCATTTTCAAATCCATCGGTAATTTTGTTTTGTATGGGGTTGAAAACATAGACTGGATTTTCTATGGTTGAAGCGTATTCGGTGGATTCAATGCTGCCATTGGGGTCACAAGTGATGTCGCCAATTACTCTTAAGTTAAAATCAGTATCATAAAAATGTTCTCTCAAAAAGTATTTTGTTAAAATTCGTGGGTATTCGGGACTCCAAAACATACAATTGAGAAGAATGCCAATGGGTTTTATAAAACGTTCAAAAATACTTTTGTATTGAACAGGGTTTTGGTAAAGGTGTTGAAGCTCAAACTTTTTTGTTTCAACTATGGGTTGATAAAGATTTTCTTCCTTAAAAACTACGATATATAATTGCTTTGGGTCGAGGTTGTTAATATAGTTTTCATTTAATAGATCTTCGTGAGAAAGCGATATTGGATCAAAAGATTGAAGTATTTCTTGGGCGCCTTTGGCTACATTTCCATAGCCTGTAATTCCAATAATGAGCGGTCCAAAGCCCGCAGTGATTCCCTGCTCATGAAGTCGATTTGCAGCAACCTTAAGTGCACCATTGGCTTCTTGAAGATCCACGTAGTTTTTAGCTTGTTGTAAATGATCAAAAGGATTGGAATGGCCCATTGTAAGAAGTCGTTGACCATAAGTCCATAAGCTGTCTATAGCTCCAGCAATGCCAGCGTAGCGACCAAAGAAAATCAATCGACGATGATGGTCATCACAAACCTTTTCGTATTCGATAAGATTAATTTTTTGCTCCATCATTTTGCGAAGCATAGGCATATTGTATTTTTGCCCTTTAGTGGTGTGTGAGAAAAGAAGGTAGGTTTTCCCGGGTTTAAAAAAATCGAGAGGCATTTCTTTTACTCCAAAAATTAGGTCTGCATCCTCAAGCTTTTCAACCAGTTCGGCACCTGCTTTTTCGTACTCATGATCCGAAAAAATTCGCTTGGAGGATTTCTCAACTTCAACTCTTAATTGCATATTGTGCACAAGATCATATACCAGATTTGGAGTTAAGGCCACTCTTCGTTCCATTGCGTACTTATCTTCAATCCTAATACCTATTGTTGCCATTAAAGAATTTATTTAGGGGTATGGGCAAAGGTAATAATTTATAGTATTTGGTTTATTTATTTATTCTTAAAGTTTATTGCTTTTGTTAGAATAAGTTACGAATTTTGGTTTATTGTAAGTGTTAAAAATATAACATGCTTATTTGGTATTTAACTTGTTATTTTCTTGTTTTAGAAATAAATTTCGGTTTCTCGATTTGAATTGTCATCTTTGCACTTTCAATCTATATCTATGAGAAATCTAAAAATGTTTCTGGTTTTAATTTTGGTTTCAGCACGTGGTTTAGTGGCTGTTTCACAAACCAATGAAGGCCAATTTGAAGAAATGCCCAGCTTTGGACATTGGGATTTGGGTATCAATATGGGGGGCTATTGGGCATCAGACCGTACGGCTAAGTATTATAATGGCTCCAGCCAAAACGAAAATAAAATTTCGTATGTGTTTGGTAATGAGTATTGGTACAATGATATTAAGAACCATCTCAATGCCACTGACACCGTTTTTGTGAGGGAATTGCCCTTGGATATGAGTTATCAAGCAGCCTTTCAGATTGGATTGTTTTTTCGACGCACCTTTGATAACTACTTTGGTTTAACCTTGCAATTTGATTACTCAAAACTTCATGCAAACGATGTTTACACTGTTGAGGTAGATCCTTATACTATTCTTACTGAGCCCGATATTCGGCCTTATGCCATTTGGGGAGTTGAAAACAGAATCAATATTGATATTTTATTATCGCGCTATTTTAAAACTCAAAAGCCTCAGTACATGCCTTTTGCTGAAATGGGATTAAACATTAACAGCACCACGGTTTTGGAAAATAAAATTGCGGTGGGAGATTTAGAATACAGTCTTATCGATGTGTATTTGACTGGAGGTTATGTACCCAATAGCGGTCAAAACACTTATGAAGTGTATCAAGGAGGTTTGGGTTATGGCATGTCGCTGGCTGGAGGAATGCGGTTTAGGTTTAATTCACAAGTGAGCATTGATCCGGGTATTCGTGTGTATTTTCAGAGCGTTAATTTAGAGGGTTATCAAGATCTTAACCCTGCATTTAGTTTTTTTATTCGACTCAATTTATCCGACTATTTCAGTGCAACGGAGTAAAATGGTTTCATGTTTAGATAACAATCCGTTGTGAAAAAATGATGGAGTTACATAAATTAGGCTTCTGATTCTTGCGTAATTTCATTGCGTTAAATTTTTCGACCTTTCAATCTATTTACGAACCATTTGAAATTTATTGCAAATGCAAAAACTAATCATAGTTCTTTTCTTTTTTGGCTTTAATAGCGCATTAATTGCTCAAAATTTTACCCCTGAACAATATATCGAACGATTCAAGTGGATTGCATTGGAACATCAGTTTGAATATAAAATTCCAGCTTCCATAACCCTAGCTCAAGGCTTGTTAGAATCGGGAAATGGCAATAGCAAATTGGCGGTTGAGGGAAACAACCACTTTGGAATTAAATGCCATAGCGACTGGCAAGGAAAAAAAATATATAAGGATGACGACGCTAAGGATGAATGTTTTAGAGTATATGAAACTCCAGAAGAATCATTTAACGATCATGCTTTGTTTTTAAGTACCCGTAGTCGATATGCAGCACTTTTTAAGTTTGAGATTATCGATTACGAGTCGTGGGCAAAGGGGCTAAAAGAAGCGGGCTATGCCACCGATCCCAATTACCCAAAGCGCCTTATCGATTTGATAACGAAGTATAAACTTGATGCACTGGATAAAATTACAGAGAAGGAGTTTGCGCAAATGAAGCCCAACTCTGAAATGAAACCTCAAGCCGAGGTGGATTCAAAACCTAAATCGAATCCATCAGAATTTCAATATGTTAATAATGTAAAGTGCATAACTGTAGGCAAGAATCAGCGCATGGTGGATATCGCACGAAAGTATAATGTAGCTCCCAAAAAGCTCTATAAGTATAATGACTTGCCTGAGAATACGGTAATAAAGCCCAATACCCTTATTTTTTTACAACCCAAAAGAAAAAGAGGAGATGTGAAACTTCACAAGGTAATAAAGGGTGAAACTTGGTGGAGTATCAGCCAGCAGCATGGAATAAGGGTAAGCTTTTTACTTAAGCATAATCAAGCCACAGAAGATCAAATTTTAAAGGTAGGGCAAGTGTTGAACCTTCGAAAGGTAAAGTCGAAAAAGAAATAGGCAGTTAAAGTTCTACTAAATTTTGATAATGGTGGTATAAATTGAATACATCATCTACGTAACGAACTGTTTGATAGCCTCTGCTATAACCATATTTTACATTTTTTTGTCGATAATATTTTGCGTGGCTTTTTCGTATCATGAATGAATCGACGTGATGAGTCCAGATTTTTGTATTAACATGGTAAATTTCTGCCAGTTGAATTGCATCTGAAACATGGCCATAACCCGAATGAAAAGCGGCAACAGTGAATTTTTGTAATTCAAGACCTTGAATGCCATGTTGCGAAAATTTCTTTTGAAGCGCTATAAGAAGCGAAGTGCCTGCCTTGATGTTTTGTTTGGGATCAAAGGGAGATTTTAGGCCAAAATTTTGACCCGTATTGGGCATCAATTGCATCAAACCCTGAGCCCCTGCCCATGATTCAGCTTTCGGATTAAATCGAGATTCATGATAAATGATAGCGGCTAAGATTCTCCAATCCCAACCCATTCGTACTGCATTCAACTTTATCAATGAATCAAATTCACAAAGCTGACCACTTCGCAAAACCAGGTTTTGCTCATCGGTGTAAAAGCTGTTTTTTTGAGTGTTAAAATATTTTTGCTCTAAGGTTTTAAGCTTTTTGGATTTTTTAATCTTCTTAAGCCACGAATTTACAAGAACTTCCAGACTATCCGCATTTTTATCAACTGCCCAGGCTAAAGGTAACGGCTTAGATAATTGCATTGAAATATCAATATTATCTTCAAAAGTGGCATTGGCACGGGCAAGTCGTTCATCACAAACCGTAAACGAAATAGTTCCTTGAGCAACCATTTGTATTAAGGATTCCATGCCTTCATCACTTTCTATTATTTCTAGATCTATGTCTTGTTTGCGTTTTATTTTGTGTAGATCATCTTTAAATATTGTTCCTATTTGAACGTGTATTTCTTGATCATCGAGCTGTTCAATTTTAGAAATAAAATGAGCGCTGTTTTCCTTTTTACGCTGGACTACGACCGATTGAGAGACTCCAATGGGGCTTGTAAATCGTAAATGGTGTTTTCTTTTTGGGGTCGGAGTTAAATCCATGGCAATAAGGTCGGCCTTACCCTCTTGCACCATTTTTAGAGCATCGTCATAGCCTTGGCAAATGTAAAATTCGCATTTTAAATCCTGATCCTCACAAAACCGTTCGGCAAGGTCGTGGTGAAAACCCATGGGGCGACCTTTGTAAATAAAATAAGATGTGGAATTATTTAAGGTGGCAACTCTTAAAATCTGCGAACTTTTGATTTCAGATAAACTTCGGGCTTTGCTGTGGTGTGCAATATTTAATAGGCCTGTTTGATCCAAAATGGCGAGCAACCCAAACCCCAAAACCATCAAAACTATGGCTCCGATTAAGAAAAATTTATGTCGTTTTTTGGGTAAATATCTCCACATATGCCTCTAATAAGCTGCAAAGAAATAAAAAAAAACGCAGATACCTTAAATATACTATTCAGTACTTTCTTCAAAAAGTGAGTATTTATCCACTTTAAGTACGGGTTGGTGATTTTTAAGGGTTTTGCTTATAGCACGGTAAGGCGCTGTAACCACCTCTTCTCCAGTAGATAAGCCAGTCAATATTTGGAAGTATTCAGTGTCTTGGATGCCTATCTTAACTTCTCTAAGTTGGACCTCTCCATTTTTATAAATAAATACATAATTTTTATCTATTTTTTCAGTAGTATTCTTTTTATCTTCATCTTTAGCATTGGCATCGGAGTTCTCAGTATTTTCTTCTTTCTTTTTCATTTCGATATTATTTTTCGGACTAGAAAATGAGGAGGTGTCATGCCGTGTGGTTACAGCTTCGATAGGTACTGCAATTACGTCAGAAACGTAAGTAGTTAATATTTCAACACTGGCCGACATGCCAGGTCGAAAGGGTGAGTTTTGGGGTTTTTTAGGGTCTAAAAGGTGTTTATAAGAAGCTTGTAAAACTCTAATTTTAACTGTAAAATTGGTAACCTGATCAACACTTGCAGTGGTGAGATTGGCCGAGTTGGCTATTTCAGTTACAATACCTTTGAATTTAGTTCCTAGGTAGGCATCTACTTCAATGAGCGTCGTATCTCCAATTTTTACTTTAACAATATCATTCTCACTAACATCTACTTGGGCTTCCATACTATTGAGATTAGCAATACGCATCACTTCGGTACCTGATGAAAATTGAGATGCTCCGCTTACTCTTTCACCGAGTTCTTTGCTTAGACTTGAAATTGTACCGTCGATGGGGGCGTAAACTGCTGTTTTGGTAAGATTATCATTGGCTTCTTTCACTGAGGCTTCAGCATTCATAATGGCAAACTTTGCTGCGCTAACGCTTTCATGAGCAGCCGAGACCTCAGCTTTTGCAATATTGTATTGCGATTGGGCAGCTTCAAAATCGGCATCAGAAACAACGCCTTTTTTATGAAGTTCCTTACTTCGTTTAAAATCATTTTCAGCTTTATCCATCGACGATTCTGCTTGAACAAGTCGTGCTTTTGATGAGGCAAGGTTTGATTTTGAGCTGTTGAGGTTGGCTTGAGCCCTGTCAAGGTTGCTATAATAAATGTCGGGGTTGATTTTGAGTAAAAGTTGACCTTGTTTTACGCTATCACCTTCTTTTACAAAAAGCCCAACAATTTCACCGGAAGCATCGGGTGCAATTATAATTTCTTTCTCGGGCTGAATTCGGCCGCTGGCCGAAACGCTTTCAATGATGTTGCGCTTGGCAACTTTGGTGGTACTTACTTTTTCAATTTCTTCTTGCCCAATGAAGCCTTGTTTTTTGGCAATTACAAGTCCAATTAGGGTCAAGCTAAGCACAATTACCAGCGATATATTGATGGTTTTGTTTTTGGTAGGGAAGGTATTTAAGAAGCTCATGGATCGTTAATTAAGGTTATAGAGAAAGGGGGCGTCCGTTGTAAAAATCAAGAATTTTAACTCTGAAAATGTAATTGTATTTAGAGTTGATAAGATTACCTTGCGCCACGAGGAGCTTGGTTTTGGCATCGTTGTATTCAAAAGCAGTGATGATGCGGGCTTCAAATCGTTGTTCGGCATATTTAAAAGCCTCTTCCAAAGCATCTACCTGAAGTTTTGATGCTTCATATTGTTTCATGGCCGAACGAGCATCAGCATGGGCTTGCTCGATGGTCTGACGAAGTTCTACTTTGCTTTTTTCAAGTTGCAGCTCGGCTTGGTGTTGGGCTATTTTGGATTGGCTAATGGAGGTGTTGGTGCTCCAGCCATTAAATATTGGAACGCTGAGGTAAAGTCCGAAGCTTATATTCCGATTGTCAAAAACCTGATCAATGAAGGGCTTTGACTTAGTACTATAATTATAAATAGGTGTTATAACCGTATCACCTGCTGAAGTATAATCTCCAGTGGGTTGAAAACCTGCAAAGGTGGGCGTTCCGTCTTGTATAACATTAGCTCCAGAATAACCTGAACCAAGGCTGCCACCAAATGATAGGTTAGGGGAGATGGCTCCTTTTGCAATTTTCAAATCTGTTTCTGAACTTAACAACTGGTACTCAGCATTTTTAATTTCAGGGCGGTTGCCAAGAGCATACTCGTAAGTTGCAAATGGATTTGGAATTTGACTGATATCTCCAGTGAGCTCTATTTGTGGAGCGTAAATGTCGAACACGGTGTCTGCTGGAAGAAAAAGGAGTTGTTTTAGGCTTAAAAAATCCATATTGAGTTTGTTTTCTGCTTCAATGTATCCAGCTTGTTCTGTAGCCAATTGTGATTGAATATTAAAAAGGTCGCCTTTGGGAACGCTGCCTGCCTCAACCAAGGCACTCGTACGCTCCACTTGCATTTGGCTGTAACTCACTTGTTGCTTTTGTTGCGTCAGATTTTCTTTATCATAAAGTATTTGAAGAAAAGCAGTGGTTATTTCCATGGCTTTCATATCTCGATTATAATTTAAATTCTGCTTTTGCGCTTCCAGCATAAAATTATTCTTTTTAACCGTATTCAGAAGTTGAAAGCCATTGAACAGCGTAACCTGAGTTTGAACGTAAAAGTTGATGGATTTGGTGCGCGCATCAGCAAATTCATTGGTATATCGATCGACCGCTTTTCCCCAATTTTCAACATAATTTCCATTGGCATTAAGGGAAGGAAGCATTTGAAGTTTGCTTTGTAGCAATTGATCTTCTTGCAAGTTAACCTGCAATTCGTTTATTTTTAAATCAATATTATGGTCTAACGAATATTCGATACATTGCTGAAGGTTCCATGCATTTTGAGCGTGAAGGCTAAAACTCAATAAGGATAGAAAAATGGTTGAAAAAAATGAATAAAATAAAATTTTCATAGCATTGTGAATTTGCATTTATTAAATCGATTCTTCGACTTTGGTGCAAAAATAAAGGAGGATGATTTTTTTTAATTCAATCAAGATTTCCTTTAATTTTAGGGGTTCAAAATTATAACTATTTTTGTTATGAAAAGAACAGCTTTCTTGGGCTGGGGTTAATTATGGGTTTTATAGTATTAATAATTGTTAATAGATTTATATGCTTCGTTTTTTTGGATTTCTATTGCTTCTCCTTGGTTTGTTTGGTTTTGTAAATGCGCAACGACAGTGTTCAAATCGATATGCTTTTGCACCTAAGAGTGCCAACTTCGATAGTGTTGATGTTTTGCATTACTCCATTCAGCTCGAAATAAAATATTTAAGTCAACATTTTATTCAAGGTTCAACTCAAATTAAATTGGTTTCTACTTATAATCAGGTTCATAACATTACATTGATGTTAAGTAGTTTGGATGTAGATTCTGTAAAAACAGCCCAAGGAAGTGTACTTGCATGGACATATAATGATACCTTATTAATTGTGGAGCCTTCCAGTGCATTATCTTTAAACGACACCTTTACTATTGAAGTGTTTTACCAAGGCAATCCGATCATAGATCCCTCCGGTTGGGGTGGTTTTTATTTTAGCTCCGATACCACTTTTGCTTTTAATATGGGAGTGGGAATGACAGACGATCCTCACAACTATGGTAGGGTTTGGTTTCCCTGCGTCGATAATTTCACCGATAAAGCCACTTACGATTTTGAGGTGGTGGTAAAAAATGGAAATCGCGCTATATGCAACGGTACTTTGACTTCTAGCCAAGTGGGGCCCAATGAGTCGGTCTATCAATGGAGTTTAAACTCTCAGATTCCTACCTACTTGGCAAGCGTAGCCATTGGCCCCTATCTATTGTTGGAAGACAGTTTTTTGTCGGTAAGTGGAAATTATATTCCTATTCAGATATACGTGGCAGCTTCGCAAGGTGCAGCTGCATCAGCAAGCTTTGTTCATCTAAAACAAATCTTGAC
>DZDC01000001.1:10317-57539 GCA_022736595.1 Draconibacterium orientale
CTTCGCAAGGTGCAGCTGCATCAGCAAGCTTTGTTCATCTAAAACAAATCTTGACGGCCTTCGAATCGTATTTAGGTCCTTATCGTTGGGAACGTATTGGCTATGTTGGAGTGCCCTTTTCGGCAGGAGCCATGGAACACGCCACCAGTATTCATATCGGAAATTCGTATCTCAATGGTACTTTAGATTACGAGACATTGATAGCGCATGAATTGAGCCATCATTGGTTTGGCAATTTGGTGACATGCCGCACGGCTGAGGATATGTGGCTCAACGAAGGCTGGGCGGTTTTTTGTGAATCCTTATACCAAGAGCATTTGTACGGTAGAACCGCTTACGATATGAATATGCGCACCAATCTTAATCAAGTGATTTTCAATACTCACGTCCAAGATGGCGCTTATTATGCGGTTGCGGGCGTTCCCCATTCAATCACCTATGGTAGTACCGTTTATGACAAAGGCGCTACCGTTGCGCATAGCTTGAGAGGTTATTTGGGCGACATTATTTTCTTCTCAATGATTAAATCGTATATGCAAACCAAGGCCTACGGAAACCAAAGTAGTGCTGAATTTAGGGATTTTATTACTCAGTTTTCGGGAATAAACATGAATGACTTTTTTGATGCATGGGTGTTTAGCCCTGGGTTTATTGACTTTACTGTAGATAGTTTTGCAGTGGTGGGGCAAGTGGGGAACCAGTATTTGGTTAGAGTGGATATGCGTCAAAGCTTGCTTCACAAAACCAATTACGCCAACTCAAATCGGCTTCCCCTCAGGTTTTGGAACACCAATGGAAGTTTTGTCGATTCCGTGATTGAATTTTCAGGAGCCAAAGGATTTCAATCGTATTATTTTAATTTTGTGCCCAGCCAAGTGACCTTAGACCCTGCTCAAACTTATGCAGGAGCATTTATTCAATATTCTGAATACATGCATGTTAATGATAATAAAACCTTTGATTTGGCGTATTATAAACACAAGATTAATCAAGCCATTGATTCTACCTATTTTCAAATTATTCATCACTTTACCGCCCCAACCACCGAAGGTATTACTTATGCCGGTTTGCACCTTAGCTCGAAGCGATATTGGACGGTCAACTATGTAGGCCAGACAAATGATGTGGAAGGCTATTTTAGATATTGGCGCACTGCACAATGGGATTCAGATATTATCACCAATAGCGCTGATTCATTAGTATTGCTTTATCGGCCCAAAGGAGGAGTGCCTTGGCAAAAGGTAAATTTTGAAAAGCAAGGCAATTGGGTGGTGGGATGGTTGAAGGTAAATCATCTCCTTTCTGGTGAATATTGTCTTGGAGTTTATGACGCTGATTATCTTGGAACAACGAATTCAAGATCAGAGCAAGCGGTTTCATTCCATGTGTTTCCAAACCCTTCGGATACTGATTTTGCATTTTTTACCAACTATCAACAACCTGCAATAGTGGAAATTAGGGACATAAACGGACGATGGGTAGATCGTATAAAAATTAATAATGGGCAGGCAAAATGGAAACCTACGGATTTAAAAACAGGAACTTATTTAGTAGTTTTATACGACGAAAATGAACAAATCATTGCAAACACAAAGATCATATATGAAGGTAAAAAGTAGCTTAATCCTTTGGATTGTTTTTGTAAATCTTTTGGTATTCGACGCCATGGGGCAGAATGCAAGGGTGAAGTTTAAATTGACTTCCAAAAATTCGGACTGTTCTGGAGCCATAGATATTTCAAAATTCGACAGCGTTGAGGCTTCGGTACCGATAGGAGCGGGTCAAGTTCAAAATTTTAATTCTCAAAAAGGCGATTTAAGGTCGTTTGAAAAGGAGCATAATGTGGTTTGGTATTCTTTAACCATTGCCCAAGATGCTGTATTAAGTTTAAAAATTATACCTTTTCAAAGTACCGATGATTATGATTTCTTATTGATTCAAGCCACCGATTGTCAAGGCGTTAATTCTAAAGCGTATGAGGTGGTTCGTAGTAATATAAGTCGATCAGATCAAGAGCGAGAAGGAATTACAGGTTTATCAGAAGAAGGAATGACGCCTTTTGTGCACGAAGGCAAAGGAAATGCTTTCAGTGTTCCCATTGAAGTAATGCAGGGAGAGCACTATTTTTTGGTCGTTGATAATGTTTATGAGCAAGGGCAAGGACACTTATTAGTGATGGAGTGGAAGACAATCGTTAAGCCAGTCGAAGGTCAAAAACAATATTTTCAAATCATTGACACCAAAGATTCGAGTAAAATGACTGCATGGATTAAGGTTTTTTCAAGAGAACAACTTCAGGGTCAAACGCATACTGACACCTTGGTTACAGGCGAGCTGGGAACTTTTGAATTGCCCATGGATGGTAAGCATTATTATTTAGAGTTGAGCAAAGAGGGATATTTTAGTCAGTCACGAGCTTTGGACCGAATAGGTGAACAAGACACCTTATATATAGGTATGAAATCCATGGCAGTTGGATCTACCTTGGTACTTGAAAATATTCACTTTCAAGGAGGCTCTGCAATATTTACAGGTAATTCCCAAACTGCTTTACGACAACTCTATAAAGTAATGAAAGATAGTCCCAATTTAGTTATTGAAATTCAAGGACATGTAAACTTGGCAGATAACAGTAATTCTAAGAAAACGGAGGAGTATTACAACCAATTAAGCACTGATAGAGCAAAGGCAGTATATGATTATTTGAAAAAAAGAGGAATCTCAGAAGATAGGATGGAGTACCGTGGTTATGGCTATTCAAATATGATTAATCCACGACCCAAAACCGTGTTACAAATGGAACAAAATAGACGTGTTGAGATACTGATTCTAAAAAATTAGTATAAATAGCACTTTTTTTGCCATAGATAAGCCTTGTAAATCTGTGGATTAAATGAAAAAAATAAAAATAATCACGTTGTTATATATGCAACAAAAAATATTTTAATGATGTTTTTATTACTTGTATATTCGCAACTCACATTTTATAACACATTTTCACTAAACATTTATACTATGAGAAATCTAATCTTTACATTTATTCTAGTGCTTTTTAGTTTGGGAGTTATGTCCCAATCCGTTGTTTTTCAAGAAAACTTTGAAAACTTACCTTTGAGTATGACCTCCAGTACGACCGGAACATCTCAAGCGGGTATTTGGGTTCAAAACAGTAGGCTTGCTACCCAAGGTCTAAAGAGCGACTCGGCAAGAGTTACATTGGGAGATACTACCTATCTCACATCTAACACTTTTTCCACACTGGGCTTGTACTCAGTTTTCCTCTATTTTGATCAAATCTGTAAAACGCAGTATTATGATGGAGGAGTAATTGAAGTTTCTGCTAATAATGGTGCTACATGGACTCCCTTAAATGGATCGCAATACATGGGTGCCGGTCAGTTTGGAACTATTGGTAATAAATTTTCAGGCGGTAGTTATATCGACTGGCTACTTACCAACGTAAATGCTATTCCAACCAGTACTTGGTGGAAGAGCGAAACTTTTGATTTGTCGTTGTTGATTCCTAACACAGCAACAGCAAAAATTAGATTTAAACTTTTTGATGGAGGAATGGTCCTTGATGGATCAGGGGGTGCCGCAGGTTGGTTTTTGGATAGCATCCGGGTTACTGCCTCGCTTTCTGAAATGATCAAGCCAGCAATTTCACTTATTTCTCCTTATCCCCACGACACCGTTTACGGTGCTGGCCCTTTTAACTTAAAAGCTAAAATTACTGATGCCTCAGGAATTGATACCGCTATAGTTCATTATCTAATTCAACCAGGAAATATTACCGGAACCATTGGTATGAATATGACCACTACTGATACCTTTGCTGCTGTTCTACCTTTCCCAGGATTTGGACGTTCTGTATTTTATTACATCAATGCAATTGATGGGTCTATTGCAGCTAACTCTGACTCTACAAATAACTTTTGGTATTATTGCAAATATTCAACCGGTAGTTCGGGTACGGTAGGTACAGGCACCTCTTCGGTATCTTATTTATATAATACATTTTGGCACGATTCAAGAGCTCAAATGCTTTACACTGCGGCAGAACTTAGTGCTGCTGGACTGAGTGGGGGAAGCATTTCAAAAGTTGGTTTTAATATAGAGACTGTAGGTGGTCAAGCCATGGAAAACTTCAATATTAAAATGAAGAATACTTCCGCAACTTCCTTAACCGCTTTTGATAATACAAACTTAAGTACAGTTTATAGTGCAACTTATACCGTTCCTGGAACTGGCTGGCAAAACATAAATCTTACTACTCCTTTTGTTTGGGATGGAGTAAGCAATTTAATTGTTGAGGTATGTTTTGATAATACAAGTTACACCTCTTCAACCACTGTTTATGCAACCCCTATTACTGGAATGGTATGGTCTCAAAATGCTGATGGAGCTGCTGGTTGCCAATTTTCTGGAGGTTACGCTCAATCCAGTAGAGTTAATATTAAACTCGAAGCGGTTGGAGTTTCTGGTATTTCTAATGATATTGGAGTTTATACCATCACCAGTCCCACTGGTGGAGTTATAGCCAACCAAGCCTTTGATGTGAAGGTTCAAATGAAGAATTTTGGAGTGGATACCATAAATACTGCCACCATCAATTGGATTTTTGATGGCGTAGCTCAAACTCCATATTCATTTAGTGGAATTTTATTGCCTGGAGCTTTAAGTAGTGAAATTTTATTGGGCTCAAAGACGGTTTCAATAGGTTCACATTCCTTTACCGCATGGACCGATAATCCTGATGGTAATCTCGATAATAATATTGCAAACGATACTTCTAGTTTTGATTTTTATGGCTGTGCAAGTACGCTTTCCGGTGCCTACACCATTGGTGGAACCTCGCCTGATTATGCAACCTTTACGGCTGCAGCTTTAGCGTTGAACCAATGCGGTATCAGTGGACCGGTAACTTTTAATGTAGCAGCTGGAACCTACAATGAGCAAATATTGCTTAATGCCATTAGCGGTTGTACGAGTACCAATACCATTACTTTCAAAGCAGCCAATAACGACAGTACCTCAGTAGTATTACAAAAAGATGCTACTGGAAATGTGGATAATTACGTAGTTACTTTAAATGGTGCTCAAAATATCTTCTTTAAGAATATGACCGTTAAGGCCTTGGATTCGACTTATTCAAAGGTATTTGTTTTAAAAGGTAACGTTGCTAATTTGGGCATAAATAATAGTATTATTGAAGCTAGTATTCGCTCTAATGCAAATAACGATAAGAGCATATTGGTTTCAAGTAGCAATGCCTTAGGAAATACCATTGTATTGACCAATAATATCTTTAACAAGGGTAGCCAAGCCATCAATTTACTTGGAGATTCATCCACTACAGGTTGGAATATTTCTAACAATAAACTGATCAATCATTACAGTGCGGGCATCAATCTTGCTAACGTAACTTCGCCCACTGTTAATGGAAATACTATTGAGGCTTCTCACAGTAATTCAGCTTCTTATAATGGTATTCGTTTAACCAATACCTATGGATCTCCAAGCGTGCAACGTAACAAGATTCAAACTGATTCTACCCAAATGGCCTATGGTATTAGCTTTATTGATGCAGTACATGATTCTTTGAATCCTGCTCTTATTGCTAATAATATGATTCGTTTGAATACCAACAGTACCACATCAACGCTTTCAGCAGGTATTTTGGGTTACCAATCAGTGGCATTCAATGTGTATCATAACACCGTATTAATAGTTGGTAATCAAACTAATAGTACTGCCATTACATTGTATGATTTACCCGCAATGGCTGGAACCTCACAAAAGATTAAAATTGTAAACAACATTTTTGTAAATAATGCCAAAGGTTATATATACTATGTTACCAATGTGGATACTGCTTTATGGTACGACGCACATAATATATTATACAACTTTAACCAATCCACTGTATTCAGTTACTTAGGTGCAGCGATTAATAATTACACTTCATGGATTACCAATAGCGGTACACTTAATTCAGATACCATCGATCCTTACTTCTATTCATGGACCAATTTGCATATTGCAAATAATAAAGTAAATGGAAAAGGTGTGGCCCTGGCCTCAGTAACTACCGACATCGATGGCGAAGCTCGCAATGCCACCATTCCGGATCCTGGTGCTGATGAATTTACACCATCGCCTTATGACATTACCACTTTAAATGTTGTAACCCCCAATTCTGCTTGCGGATTGAGCACTACTGAAACCGTATCTATCCAAATCAAAAATATTGGAAGTGCCGTGATTAATGGTGGACTCACTGCCAGTTACAAAGTGAACGGTAATACCTCAGTTACTGAAATAGTTACCAATGTGATGAGCCCTGGAGATACGGTTATCTTTACTTTTGCAACTAAAGCTAATTTTGATGTTACTTCAAATGGGCAAGATTCAACCTTTAATCTAAAGGTGTGGGCTAACCTGACTGGTGATAACGTTTACCAAAACGATTCATCGTTTGCAGAGATAGTTTCAGGTTATATTCCTGCTTTAGTTACAGTGCAAAATGATACCATTTCTTATGGACAAAATACTGTTTTTACAGCTTTAGGAAATAATATCTATTGGTGGGCTGATGATACCACTAGTGTTTATTTGGCTAATTCAGGCTCATTTACCACCCCATTTTTGTACGATACAACCACCTATTGGGTATCGGATCGCGCAGGAACGCCTAACGTACAATTGACAATAGGTAATGGAACCAGTTATAATGGAAGCTCCAGCTATCCCTGCGCTTATTCTAATTATTATTGGGGAAATAAAGAGCAATATTTAATTCTTGCTAGTGAACTCAATGCTTTAGGCATGTCAGCAGGTTCTATTAATAGTTTAGCTTTAAATGTTGTAGCGTTGAATTTAGTTCCGGCGTTGGATAATTATAGCATAGCTATTGGACAAACCAACCTTACAAGCCTTACATCTACTTTTATATCAACTAACTTGACCACTGTGTTCAGCCCTTCTTCCTCCTATATGCCAGTCGCAGGTTGGAATACGCATTCATTTTCCAGTCCATTTATTTGGGATGGTATTTCTAACATTGTCGTTCAAACTTGTAGCAACAACTCTTCTTATGTCTCAAATGGAAATGCAAGTGTAGAATATACAGTCACCACATTCCCTTCTGTAACACATAATCATCAAGATGCCAGCGGTACTTGTGCTTTGACTACTGGGAGTGTTTCAAGTAATAGGCCTAATATTAAATTAGTAGGTACTGCAAGTGGTTGCTTTGGGGACAGATCTTCTGTAACTGCAGTGGTAATAGGCTTCCCAACTTTGGATGCTGGATTGAACACTTTTGTTAGTCCATCTCCTGAAATTGATGAAACACAACTTACTTCTGTTAAGGTAATCTTGAAAAATCATGGACAAAATCCATTAACTTCAGTGAAGATTCCAGTGATTGTAGATGGCGTTGCAATTGATACATTATTTTACACAGGCTCTATTACTTATAATAATGTTGATACAGTAACTCTTCTTGCAAATTATAATTTTACTGCAGGCAATCATACTTTGAAAGCTTATACTTATTATCCTAATTCAATGAATGATACCATTCACTCCAATGATACCATTTCATTGAGTTTTGTGGCAAGAATGAATGGAACCTATACCATTAGTAATACCAATGCTAGTGCTGACTTTGCAACTTTTACCGATGCTGTAAGCACGTTAAATGGCGTTGGAATTATTGGATCAGTAGTCTTCCTTGTTGATTCTGGTAGTTATACCCAGCAAATTTCGATTTCTTCAATTGATGGGGCTAGTGCTACCAACACCATTACTTTTAAATCGGCCAGTGGAGTTAGAACTGATGTAGTATTGCAGTTTGCTTCATTTGGTTCTTCAACTAATTATGTGCTTAAAATTAATGGGGGCGACTTTATTACTTTCCAAGATATGACCCTTAAAGCTTTGGGGGCCAACTATGGTGGCGTAATTGAAATGGCGGCCAATAGTTTGAATATTACTTTTGATAACTTGATTATAGAATCCATCAGTTCCACCAGTTCCTATGCAAGGGGAATGTATGCGTCTGCCGGGCCAACACATAATTTGGTGATTAAAAACAGTTTGTTTTCCAATTGTTATTATACCATTTATGTCAATGGTTCTAGTTCCAATTATAATACTGGAATGGTGATAAATAATAATATCATTGAAAATGCTGGTTATTATGGCGGATTATATTTAACCTATGCTGCTGGGGCTTTAATAACAGGCAATACCATTACTTCTATGGCTAATTTTTCTGGAGGCTATGGTTTGTACCTCGCTAATTGTAATGCAGGCACTAAAGTACTGGGCAATAAAGTACACATGAATCTAAGCCCTACTGCTTATTCAGGATATGGTATTTATTTGTACAATATTACAGGAACTAACACGGCAAAGAATATTGTGGCTAATAACTTTGTTACATCCTTGGGTGGATCCACAACCAATGCTTATGGAATCTATTCTTTAAGTAATACAAATACTGATATTTTTTATAATTCAGTAAATATGAAAGGATTGAGTGTTACAAGTCATGCATTGGATGTAAACAGCGGTGCTGCTCCCGCTTCAGTAAGATTGGTTAATAACGTATTGTACGATTCTACGGGTTATGCATTCTATGGAAGTGGAGTAAGTGGTATTTCTACCATGAATTACAATTCCTACGCTACTGATGGATCTAAATTTACTTATTGGAATGGTAACAATGCTGACTTAGAAGCATTGAAAACAGCCTCCGGTAAAAATGCAAACTCTGTACAGTTTAAACCTGTATTTACTTCAAATACCGATCTTCACTTACTATCTACTCAATACACGGGTTATGGTACTCCATTGTCCTCTGTTACTACTGATATCGATGGAACCCTCCGTGGAATTAACGCTACCACCATTGGTGCTCATGAAGTGCCTCAGCCGGTAGTAGATTTGGGCTTGGTTAAAATCTTAGATTTAACTTCTAATGAGGTTGAGTTTGATAGCATTCACATGAGATTAGTTATTCGTAATTTTGGTTCTGACTCCATTCCTTCCTTTAGTATTAATTACACTTTAAATGGAGGAGCACCTGTTACAGATAACTTCAACTATATTTTCCATTCAGCTGAGGTAGATACTTTAACCCTCACTGCTTTTGTAGTACCTGGAGGTCAAAATAATATTTGCATTAATTCTGTTACTCCTAGTGATGCTAATATTTACAATAATCAATTGTGCAAAAACTTCTACGGCCAACCTATAAAGGATGCTTATGTAATTAGCATGAAATCAATTGAAGAATATTGCGGTATGACTACCGATACCGTTACCATTACCATTGTAAATATTGGCTTTGATACCATTAATGGAGTAGGTGACCCTATCACCACCGTATCCTATCAAAGCAATAATTTTGCAGTAGTAACTGAAAACCTTACTGCTCAAATTCTGCCTAATAGTACCTTAGTGTATAACTTTGTACAACAAGTTTATGTTGGAACTAACAACTTGATTGATAGTACTTACAATATTAAAGCTTGGATTAACCTAGTTAATGATAATGTGGCGGTAAATGACTCAGCATCAACTGAAGTTACTTCCTTTCATATTCCTTTGGTACCGGTGGTGGTGTCTCCTTTCAACGTAGTTTATGGATCGCCAGCAACACTTATTGCTACTTCAGTGGATACCGTGCTTTGGTACACAGGCGCCACTGCTATCAATTACTTCCATTATGGAAGCAGCTATACTACAGGTTACAATTATAATAACGACACATTGTGGTTAGCGGCCTTGAATGGCAAGGCTGATTTGAAAATTACGGAAATTGTGCAGTTTAAAACAGGAACTGGATACACTAATCCTTACCCAGCATATATGTCAACAGGCGATTTTGATGGATTCGAGATATCTAATCTTGGGTCTGATGTACAAATGCTTGGTGGTTGGACTGTACATGTAAGAGGTGCGCAGATTATTGATTATACATTCCCATCTGGAACAGTTCTAAATGCAGGAGAAGTATTAACTTGTCTGTATGTGTCAGGGGCTACAGTTGGCGCAGCAGGAAATAATTTGTACTATTTAGCTACAAATAGTTCCATAAGCTCAAGTTCTCTTGTTGGATATATTCTCAAGGACAATATTGGAAATGTAATTGACGCAGTTGCAACGAATAACTATACATTTGCATCAGCAGACGGGGTAACTTCAGCTGATTGGTCTGGTACAGTTTCAGGCTTATCTGGATTGGCTGGTGCGGTTCGTATAATTTCTGACAATAATACATCCTCCGATTGGTCAGCTACTAATGTAAGTTCTTCTTCATTTGGTGCTTCTAATTCACAGCTTGGAAGTTCCATGAATGGTTGTGTTTCAGCAAAAGTTCCACTTATAATAAATGTTACTGGTCAGCTTGCAAGCGATGTTGGGACAGTGGCACTTTTAGAGCCAATATCAATGTTAAATCTCTCAAATTCTGAAACCGTTAAAATAAGGGTTAGGAACTTTGGAACTGCTGCTTGTGACACAATTCCAGTGGGTTATAAGATTAACAACGGCAACGTGATTTGGGATACAATTTACAATGCCATATCGGCAGGTGATAGTATTGAATTTACATTTAGCCAACATGCTAATCTTGGTATCCAAGGAAACACATATAACTTTAAGGCTTTCACCTCACTCTCTTCTGATTTGAACCAGCTTAATGACACTATCATAAAATCAGTAGTGAACATGATACCAAATTATTGCCCTTCTTATGCAACTTCTACTGTCGATGATGATATTGTTAATGTTACGTTCGCTGGAATGAATAATACATCACCTACTCCTTATACTGCTGTATATACCGATTATTCTACGAGTGTAGCTCCAGTTTTCGTGAACCCTGGAATGGCATTTCCTATTTCCATCGAGATTGGTTTCAGCTCATCATCTACGTATTCGGGTTATTGCGAAGTTTACATCGACTATAATAGGGATGGAACTTTTACCGAGCCCAATGAGGTTGCCTTCGGAGATGCTTATTCTGGTGCTCAAACCATTTCAGGTATTGTGACTATTCCTTTCAATGCCATTACTGGATTGACTAAAATGCGTATTGTTGCACGGGAGTCTGCCAATGCTGGTTCCGTTATGCCTTGTGGTACATATACTTGGGGAGAAACTGAAGATTATAATGTTATAATTGCTCCTAGTATTCCAATGGATGCAGGAGTGGAACGTATTGTTTCTCCTGGAGCTCTCTCTTCGGCTACTGCAGCTTCATTC
Source organism: Draconibacterium orientale (assembly GCA_022736595.1). Lineage (GTDB taxonomy): Bacteria > Bacteroidota > Bacteroidia > Bacteroidales > UBA1556 > UBA6267. The sequence continues at coordinate 21,598 of DZDC01000001.1, forward strand.
AAAGTTCAAGTGCGTAATTATGGAACCGATACCATCAATTCAGTGGATGTGAAATACTCGGTTAATAATGGAAGTGTAAACTCTTACACTTATAACATTACTCCAATTTATCCTCTTGATAGTGCAATTGTTGATTTGGGTAACCTAAGCATGCAAATGGGGGCAAACGTTATTAAAGTATATACACAGCTCCTTGGTGATACCAATAATTTAAATGACACATTAGTAAAATCGCTTTATCGCGAAGCGGTTATGATGTTGCCTTATACCGATAATTTTGAAGGTGCAAATTACTGGATTCCTGATACCATTACTAATATTTGGGAACTCGGAACTCCATCAACTACCTACATCAATGGAGCTTATAGCCCTGTTAATGCTTGGGTAACTAATTTGGATGGTAATTATTCTGATGGTCTTAACGATAATCTTTATTCACCCGTATTTAATATTCCAACTTACGCTGATTCTGCATACTTGAAATTCTGGCATAAGTATCAAACTCAGTCGGCTCAAGATGGGGGTACCATTCAGGTGAAAATTGATAATGGAGCATGGATTAACTTAGGTTTGCAAAGTGATCCTGATGCAATCAATTGGTACACCGATAATGTGGGCGGTACTCATATGTGGACGGGTTCACATGCTTGGCATAAATCGACCTATCGTTTCGATTTATCTACTCCAACTTCTCAGTTTTACAATTCAAGTACCATTCAGTTTAGATTTATCTTTAAGAGCAATTCATCCAGCAGTGCATTTGAGGGTTGGGCTATTGATAATGTAGAAATGGTAGTTCCTGTTCTTCCTGACGATGTGGGTGTAACCGCCATTACAGTGCCTGGTACCGATGCTCAAATGGGCTCCGCAGCCACAGTAACCATTGACGTTACAAACTTTGGTTTGAATACGCAATATGCAATCCCCGTTCGTTACTCGGTCAATGGAGCTGCTCCAATTCAGGCTACTTTCAACATTGCCGGTGGTTTGGCTGGAAATGCAACTGCATCTTATACCTTCACACCCACCTTTACAGTACCTACCTCTGGATTCAATCTGTGTGCCTACACTACTTTAATTAGTGATGTGGCAACCCAAAACGATACCACTTGCAAAGTCATCGGTGTAACTCCTGGAGCCATCGATGCAGGTGTAGTTACTCTTTGGATAACTCCATCATGGCATGATACTACGAAGATAATACAGGATGATACAGTACATATCCAGATTGTTAACTTTGGACTAAATACCTTAACTTCTATTCCAGTTAACTATAGGATTAATGGAAATGTTATCTCTAATGAAACATGGACAGGTAGTTTAGCTAAGGATGATACTGCAACCTATACCTTCGTGTTAACTCATCATTGCCCAATTGGAAACTATCTGATTGACGCAAGCACTTTGATTGTTGATGATGTAAATTCAGCCAATAACTTAAAGTATAGGACCTATATTGGTATACTTGATGAAGGCGGAATTGGTAATGGAGATGGACTTGTTTTCGCAGTGGATCAAAATGAACCTAACCCTGCTAACGACTTCATCAATATTCGTTACTTCTTGCCATCCAACGGTGAGTTGAAGGTAGAAGTTCGTAATACCATCGGACAAATTGTATTCAGTGAAACAAAAGACGATCGTCAAGGAACTAATGCCTTACGCATCAACGCTACCCATTTTACCAATGGGGTTTACTACTACACCTTCGAGTTTGATGGACAACGGATCACTCGCAAATTGGTTGTCAATAAATAGGGATTAATATAATCTTTTAAATTTTGTGCGGACGCTCCAAAGGCGTCCGCACTTTTTTTTATCAAAAAAATGACTTAGGTCAATTCTTATTATGCACTTCATAAAGTTTCTCAATTATTCGACAGTTTTGCTTGTTTAAGCCAAAAAAGAGCAGGAAAAATCTTTATATTTGGCGTCGGTTTTTAACTCTTTTCCTACACCATAGTTCGATTTAGGTTTTTCTGGCGAGCTATTACGGAAAGCCCAACCATAACAGCAACAGTATTCAAATCTAACCTGCTTTGGTGGGTAAAAGGACTTTCTTTTAAAATGGGTTGAAATTGAAATTAAACTGCAGGTGATTTTTTTATTGCTATTAATTTACTAAAATGTGATTATGACTTATCAAATTCTTAAAACTCAAATATCTGAAGAAGGTATTGCATGGTTAACTATAAATCGTCCACAAGCCTTAAATGCTCTTAATACCGCTTTCTTTGATGAAATGAACGCCGTCTTGGACGAGTTGTACCCGAACCCTAGCATCAAAGTGTTGGTGATTACTGGCGAAGGTAAAGCCTTTGTGGCTGGTGCCGATATTGCAGAAATGGTAAATAAAGACCAATCCGAAGGCCAGGCTTTTTCAGAATATGGCCAACAAACCTTTGATCGCATTGAAAGAGCTCCATTCCCTGTTATTGCTGCTATCAATGGCTTTGCTTTAGGAGGCGGTTGCGAATTGGCCATGAGCTGCGATTTTAGAATTGCAAGTAGCAAAGCTAAATTTGGTCAACCTGAAGTAAATCTTGGACTTATCCCTGGCTATGCCGGAACCCAACGACTTAGCAGGCTTATTGGAATGGCCGATGCCCTTTACCTACTCACTACCGCCGAAATTATCGATGCTCAAGAAGCATTACGTCTTAAATTGGTTCAAAAAGTGGTAGAACCCGAAAATCTTGAATCTGAAGTTCGAAAAATAGCGCTCTCCATTGCATCCAAAGGCCCCAACGCCGTTCGTAAAGTGAAGTCGGTAACTCGCAAAGGTTTTCAGATTAGCTTTGCCCAAGGATCCTTACTCGAAGCCGAACAATTTGGAACCCTCTTTGGACCTGGTAGCGAAGGCGAAGAAGGGATGAAAGCATTCTTAGAAAAACGAACCCCCAATTGGAAATAAACACTTAACACAAATACAATGAAATACGAAGAAAGACTGCAAAATGTAACCGTTCTCGGTGCGGCAGGTAAAATGGGAAGTGGAATCCTGCTCCTCACTGCAATTGAGATGGCTGACTTAAGTTTAAGACCTGAAAATAAAGGGAAAACATTTGTCCTTAATGCTGTGGATGTTAGCGATGAAGCCCTCCACGGTTTAATGGGTTATCTAAGAACCCAAGTTCAGAAAATTGCTGAAAAAAAGGCCGTTCAGTTACGTGCCTTCTATGCCGATAGAGCCGATTTAATCGAAAACTTCGACATTATTGATGAGTATATTTTTGATGTTCTCAATATTGTTCGCCCTGTGAATGCCCTTGAAGTGGCTTATAACAGTCATTTGATTTTTGAAGCAATTAAAGAAGACCCTGCTTTGAAAGTTAAGATATTTAGCCAAATCAAAAATAACTCTAAAACTGAACCTTGGTTCTTTACCAATACTTCTTCTATTCCAATTACCGAATTGGACGAAAAAGCACAACTTGATGGCAAAGTAATTGGATTCCATTTTTACAACCCTCCCGCAGTTCAAAAGTTGGTGGAAGTCATCCGAAGCAAGCATACCACCAATGAAGTGTATGAATTTGCTCTGCAATATGCCAAAAACCTTCGTAAAGTGGTGGTGCCAAGTCACGATTTTGCTGGCTTTATTGGAAACGGACATTTTATGCGCGATGCTCTTTATGGAATTAAAGAGGCTCAGCGCCTCGAGCCTCAAATGGGATATGTAAAAGCCATTTATGCCATCAATAAACTGACTCAAGATTTCTTGATTCGTCCCATGGGTATTTTCCAACTTGTGGATTATGTCGGCGTTGAGGTGTGCTCTTATATCATGAGTGTGATGAATCCTTACCTTAAAAATGAAGACCTCCACGCTGATTTACTCGATACCATGATTGATCAAAAGATTCTTGGTGGACAATTTTCGAGTGGAGCACAAAAGGATGGTTTTTTGAAATATGAAAAAGGTCGACCCGTTGCCATTTGGGATATTTATTCCAAAACCTATGTGAACATTGATAGTTTCAGCGCTGAGGTGGATACTTTACTCGGAGCAATGCCATCAAAAATGCAAGCATGGAAATCAATTAATTTTAGCAAATCTAAAGACGCACAGCTTGCCGAAATTTTTGCCGAACTCTTAACCATGAATACCCTGGGCGCTGAATTGGCTAAAAAGTATAATCAACGTTCCAATGAAATTGGAAAAGCCTTGGTTAATGACGGTGTGGCTGCCAGCGATCAAGATGTGAACACGGTAATGCTTACCGGATTCTATCACGCTTATGGCCCAATCAATAACTATCTTTAATAGCATAAATTTAACTTTACCTATTATTTATCAATAAGTATCATAAATAAATTCTCCTAAGGAGTAAGTCTTAACAGAGATAATTGAACGTACAAGTGAATGATGGCTTTACCTTAATGTAAAAATTAAAATTAGAACAAATGAAACCACACAAAAAAGTATATATGTACGGTGGATACAACACCGTTTCCATGGGCACTGGCCGCAAAGAATTTAACCCCAAAAAGGAACGTCCTGGACTTGAGCATTACATTCAAGAAGCTGGACAAGGAGTTCTGAAACAAATTGGAGGAGCTCAGAATGTTGACGATGGCGTTATCGGCAACTTCATGGCGGCTCGATTCAACAATCAAGCTAACTTACCAGGTTTTTTACCCTACATCGATAAAGGTTTGAGCATGAAATATGGTACCAGTGTCGAAGGTGCTTGTGGTAGCGGTGGGTTGGCCCTACAAGCAGCCATTCGTAATGTATTGAGTGGTTCTGAAGTTTCACTGGCTCTGGGAGTTGAAGTGCAAAATACCATGAAGGCTATCTATGGTGCAGATGTTTTGGCTGGTGCAGGTTGGTTTAAAAAACGTAAAGCAGGTCATGCCTATTTCTTCCCAGGGCAATTTAGCGAAAGAGCTGGAGCATATTTCCAAAAATATGGTAAAGAACGTGCTCGCAAAGGCATGTCGAGATGGTATGCCAACGCCATTGAAAATGCCCGTTTGGACGAAACTGCACAAGAATTTCACAATACCAATGCGGATCCTTTTGCAACTTGTCTATCCATGGAACCTAACGGTAAAGCTTTTGTTGACAATTTGAATGTGTTGGATTGTAGCAAAGTTAGCGATGGAGCAAGTGCCATTGTGGTGTGCTCCGAAGAGGGTTTAAAACGCATTGGAGTGGATAAGTCTGAGGCTGTAGAAGTGATCAGCTTCGTTCAATCGGTACGAAATATTACCGAAGATCCTACAGATCTTACTGAATTAGAAGCTATTAAATATGCTGCCAATAAAGCCATTGCTGAAGCTGGAATTAGCGTTCATCAAATTGGAACGGCAGAGGTGCACGATTGTTTTTCAATTGCCGGTATTCTTACCGTTGAAGCATTGGGATTGGCCAAACCCGGTGAAGGTTGCGATTACGTTGCTGCTGGTAAAACCGCGCGTAATGGCGAGTTCCCCATCAATACTTCGGGTGGTTTAATAGGATGGGGGCACCCAACAGGTGCCACCGGAGTTCATCAAGCAGTGACCATTTGGCAACAACTTACCGGTAGAGCTGGTAACTATCAAGTGAATATTGATGCAAGCCGCCCTTACGGTATCACCATCAATATGGGTGGCGACGATGTTACCATTTCTGCTATTGTTTACAAACGAGGATAATCAACTGATAGATTGCCTTTGACTTTAAACCTTTGACTTTTAACAAAACCTACAGCCAAAATAATTGACAAACAACTAAAAACAAATATAGAAATGATGTTAGTAGATATGAATCTCGTACGGTCAGTTTATAAGAAAATTGACGAAAATGTGGACAAAACTCGAGCTCGGGTTGGACATCCACTCACCTTAGCAGAAAAAATACTGTATTCGCATTTGTATGAATCCGAAGAAACCATCTTTGAGCGAGGAAAAAGTTATGTGAATTTTCAGGTTGACCGTGTAGCAATGCAAGATGCAACTGCCCAAATGGCCCTTTTACAGTTTGTAAATGCTGGAAAGCCTAAAGTAGCTGTTCCCAGCTCGGTCCATTGCGACCATTTAATTGAAGCTTTCAAAGGGGCTAAAAGCGATCTTTCGGATGCTATCATTACCAATAAGGAAGTTTATGATTTCCTAGAGTCTGTTTCCAATAAATATGGAATAGGATTTTGGAAACCAGGCGCAGGTATTATTCATCAAGTAGTGCTCGAAAATTATGCTTTCCCTGGCGGATTGATGATAGGAACCGATTCGCATACCGTGAATGCAGGTGGATTAGGAATGGTGGCTATCGGAGTTGGGGGTGCTGATGCAGTGGATGTTATGGCTGGAATGGCTTGGGAACTTAAGTTTCCAAAACTTATTGGTATCAAACTTACGGGTAAACTGAATGGCTGGACTGCTGCCAAGGATATCATTCTTAAAGTAGCTGGTATTCTAACCGTTAAAGGGGGTACTGGTGCCATTGTTGAGTATTTTGGCGAAGGTGCCGATTCGCTTTCTGCCACCGGTAAAGCTACCATTTGCAATATGGGAGCTGAAATAGGAGCTACAAACTCTATTTTTGCCTACGACCATCACATGGCTGATTATTTAAATTCGACCCATCGCGCCGAAGTGGTGGAGGAAGCCAATAAAATTAAGCATCACCTTCGTGCTGATGAAGAAGTGTATGCTAATCCTGAAAAATATTACGATCAAGTAATTGAAATCAATCTTGATGAATTGAAACCTCATCTCAATGGACCTTTTACTCCCGATCGCGACAATCCAGTGGCTCAAATGGCCGAGCTAGCCAAAACCAACGAATGGCCTCTAAAAGTAGAATGGGGTCTGATAGGTTCTTGTACCAATAGTTCGTACGAAGATCTTAGCCGCGCAGCCAGTGTTGCTCGTCAAGCTAAGGAAAAAGGGCTGACTCTAAAAGCTGAACTTGGTATTAACCCTGGTAGCGAGCAAGTGCGTTATACTGCTGAAAGAGATGGTATTATCGACGTGTTTACCCAAATGGGGGCTACTATTTTTACCAATGCCTGCGGACCTTGCATCGGACAGTGGAAACGTACCGATATCGATGGAAATCCTAAAAATACCATCGTTCACAGTTTCAATCGCAACTTTACCAAACGTGCCGATGGAAACCCCAATACTTATGCATTCGTAGCCTCACCTGAAATGGTAACCGCTTTAGCCATTGCAGGTCGCCTCGACTTTAATCCTCAAACCGATTACCTTATCAATGATAAAGGTGAAAAGGTTTATCTTGAAAATCCAAATGGATGGGAATTGCCTGCTCGCGGCTTTGATGTTAAAGATTCTGGCTATCAAGCTCCTGCTGAAGACGGAAGTAAAATTCAAATTTCGGTTGATCCTAAATCAGATCGTTTGCAATTGCTTGCTCCATTTTCTAACTGGGATGGAAAAGACTTTTTAGATCTCAATCTTTTGTTGAAAGCTAAAGGAAAGTGTACCACAGACCACATTTCCATGGCAGGACCTTGGTTGAAATACCGCGGTCACCTCGATAATATTTCAAACAATATGTTGATTGGTGCTGTAAATTATTTTGGTGAAACCGTTAATAGCGTTAAGAATCAAATGACTGGCGAAATGATGTCGGTGCCTGATGCTGCTCGCTACTATAAAGCTCACGGAAATGGTTCTATAGTTATCGGTGACGAAAATTACGGCGAAGGATCTTCTCGTGAACATGCTGCCATGGAACCCCGAAATCTTGGAGTTAAAGTAGTATTGGTGCGTAGTTTTGCTCGCATTCACGAAACTAACCTTAAGAAACAAGGCGTCTTAGGTTTGACCTTTGCCAACCCTTCAGATTATGATAAGGTACAAGAATCTGATAAGATCAGTATCCTTGGTTTAACCCATTTTACTCCCGGCAAGCCACTTACTTTACACTTAACTCATAAGGATGGAAGCCAGGAAGAATTTGCTGTGAATCACACCTTTAACCAAAACCAAATCGAATGGTTCAGAGCGGGTTCTGCCCTTAATTTAATTTGTTTAAACAATAAATAAGCCCAAAAACAATGACAAAGAAACCCATTATTACTTGGACCAAAATTGATGAAGCACCTGCTTTAGCAACATACTCTCTTTTACCTATTGTAAAGAACTATACCAAATATGCTGATGTAGAAGTGGAAACTCGTGATATTTCGCTGGCGAGTAGAATTATTGCCAACTTAAGCGATTTTCTGAAACCTGAACAAAGAATGGCAGATGAGCTTTCTTACTTAGGTACTATGGTAAATATGCCTGAGGCCAATATCATAAAACTGCCTAATGTTAGTGCTTCAATACCTCAGTTAAAAGAGGCTATTAAAGAACTTCAAGCCAAAGGTTATGCTTTGCCTGATTATCCTGAAGCTCCTAAAACAGATGAAGATCAGGATATTAAAGCAAAATATGCAAAATGTTTAGGCAGCGCAGTTAATCCAGTTTTGCGTGAGGGAAACTCTGATCGTAGGGTGGCTCCTTCTGTAAAAGCTAATGCCATGAAAAACCCAATCCGTCTTCGGGAATGGGATTCTGCATCCAAAGCTCATGTGGCTTTTATGAAGGATGGAGATTTTTATGGAAATGAAAAATCGGTTACCTTTAGCCACGAAGATGTATTAAGTTATGTTTTAGTGGATGCCCAAGGCAATCAATCGATCTTAAAAGAGGGTTTAAAAGTGAAAACTGGAGAAGTTATCGATACCACTTTTATGAGTGTAGCCAAACTTCGTAACTATATTAAATCAGAAATAGCAGCGGCAAAATCAGAAGATTTACTTTTCTCTATCCATCTCAAAGCTACCATGATGAAAGTGTCTGATCCTATTATTTTTGGACATTTTGTATCGGTATTTTTTGCTAAAGTTTTCGATAAACACGCGGCTACTTTTGCTGCACTTGGCGTAAATCCAGATATGGGTTTGGGTGATTTGTATAAAAAAATACAAAATCTGCCCGCTGCACAACGGGAAGAGATTGAGCAAGATATAAAAAATGTTTATCTCGAAAATCCCGCATTAGCCATGGTGGATTCTGATAATGGCATCACCAATTTGCACGCTGGTAACGATGTGATTATCGATGCCAGTATGCCTGTTGTAATACGCGATGGTGGCAAAATGTGGAATGCTGAGGGAAAACCCAAAGCTACCAAAGCTATGGTACCAGATCGTTGCTATGCCACCTTTTATCAAGAAGCTTTTGAATTTTGCAAAGTCAATGGAGCATTTAACCCTGCAACCATGGGCAATGTTTCCAATGTGGGCCTTATGGCTCAAAAAGCTGAGGAATATGGCTCACACGACAAAACCTTTAAAGCAGCTTCTAATGGAACCATCCAGCTGGTTAATAGTAAAGGTGAAGTGCTTTTGCAGCATGAAGTGGAAGCTGGAGATATCTATCGCAGCTGCCAAACTAAGGATGCCGCCATCCGAGATTGGGTAAAACTTGCCGTGAGCAGAGCCCGCGCCACAGGAAATCCTGCAGTATTTTGGCTCGATAAAAACCGCGCTCATGACGCACAAATCATCCTTAAGGTTCAAAATTACCTCAAAGAACACGATACTCAAGGACTTGAGATTCTTATTTTGAGTCCTATTGAGGCCATGCAATTTACCTTACCTAGAACCAAAGCAGGTTTAGATACTATATCAGTGACTGGTAATGTGTTGCGCGATTACTTAACCGATCTGTTTCCTATTCTTGAGCTTGGAACCAGTGCAAAAATGCTAAGTATTGTTCCATTACTCAATGGTGGTGGACTTTTCGAAACAGGTGCTGGCGGATCTGCGCCTAAGCACGTACAACAATTTTTGAGTGAAGGCCACTTACGCTGGGACTCACTGGGTGAATTTCTAGCCCTAACGGTTTCGCTTGAGCACCTTGGATTATTATTCAAAAATTCTAAAGCACTTTTATTGGCTAAAACGCTGGATCAAGCCGTGGCTAAACACCTTGACAATGGCAAATCTCCTTCTCGCAAGGCTGGTGAACTTGACAATCGTGGAAGTCATTTCTATTTGGCTCTATACTGGGCTCAAGCTTTAGCTCAGCAAACTGAAGATAAACAACTTCAAAGCATTTTCGCACCAGTGGCAAAAGCCTTGCAAGACAATGAATCAAAAATTCTATCTGAAATTGCTGCAGCTGAGGGAGTGCCCACCGATATAGGAGGTTATTATCAACCAGAGGATTCTTTGGCTTACAAAGCGATGCGTCCCAGTTCAACCTTTAATCAAGTTATTGACAATCTTTAATTTATAACGGCAGGTTTCATTTTGTAAAAATGAAACCTGCTTATTTTTTCTTCATGTTTCAAAATTCAATTACTCAATTATTTGGCATTCAGTATCCCATCATTCAAGGTGGGATGATTTGGTGCAGCGGATGGGAATTAGCCTCGGCAGTTAGCAATGCAGGTGGACTCGGTCTGATTGGTGCTGGAAGTATGCGCCCAGAGGTGCTTAAGGAGCATATTCAAAAATGTCGTGCTAATACATCCAAACCCTTTGGAGTAAATATTCCACTGCTGTATCCTTATTCCGACGAGCAAATCCAGATGCTTATAGATGAAAAAATTCCGGTAGTTTTTACCAGTGCAGGTAATCCTGCAAAATATACCAAATTACTTAAAAGTTATGGGATTAAAGTTGTACACGTTACGGCTAACTTAAAATTTGCATTAAAAGCCCAAGAGGCTGGGGTAGATGCTGTAGTTGCCGAAGGCTTTGAAGCAGGTGGCCACAATGGAAGAGAAGAGACCACAACCTTGGTACTCATTCCAGAAATTGTGAATGCAGTAAAAATACCTGTAATTGCCGCTGGAGGCATAGCCACTGGTGCAGCCATGATGGCGGCTTTTGCCTTAGGTGCCCAAGGGGTTCAAGTGGGAAGTAGGTTTGTAGCCTCTGTGGAATCTTCAGCGCATCAATCCTTTAAAGATGCGGTGGTAAAAGCTAAAGCGGGTGATACCATGTTGCGCATGCGGCAATTGGTTCCCGTTAGACTTTTGGAAAATCCGTTTGATGCTGCCATCGCTTCTATGGAAAAGGCTGGAGCAAGTGATACACAACTTGCTGATTTTCTTGGAAAGGGGAGGGCTCGATTAGGTATGTTTGAAGGTGACATGGAGGAAGGCGAACTTGAAATTGGACAAGTTTCTAGTTTAATTGATCAAATAAAACCTGTCAGCGAAATCATTGAAGAGATGATGAACGAATTTGAAGTAACAAAGAACAGAATTAGTAAATTTTAATTATAAATAAAAACCTAACAAAACAAGATATAGATATGAACTTTCAGTTTACTGAAGAGCAGGAGATGATACGTCAGGCTGCCCGCGACTATGCACAACGCGAACTTATAAAAGATGTCCTAGAACGGGACGAAAAGGCTATTTTTCCAACGCATCATGTTAAAGCCTTAGGAGAATTAGGGTTCTTAGGCATGATGACTAGTTCTAAATACGGAGGAAGTGGTATGGATTCCATTAGTTATGTTTTAGCCATTGAAGAAATTTCAAAGGTTGATGCATCTGTGGCAGTAATTATGTCGGTAAATAATTCATTAATCAACTATGGATTAGAGCATTATGCCAATGAAATTCAAAAACAAAAATATTTACGACCTTTAGCGGATGGAACTTCCATTGGGGCATTTTTATTAAGCGAGCCCGAAGCGGGATCTGATGCCACCCATCAACATACCACCGCAGAAGATAAGGGCGATTATTATCTTTTAAACGGAACCAAAAACTGGATTACCAATGCCAGTTCTGCTTCAACTTATATTGTAATTGCACAAACGCACCCTGAACTTAAACATCGGGGAATCAATGCATTTATTGTTGAAAGTAAAAGTCCTGGTATTACCTTAGGCCCTCATGAAAATAAAATGGGAATGCGCAGCAGCGATACCCATTCAGTGATGTTTAATGATGTAAAAGTACCCAAAGAAAATAGAATTGGCGAGGATGGTTTTGGTTTTAAATTCGCTATGAAAGTGCTTTCTGGAGGCCGCATAGGCATTGCTTCTCAGGCCTTAGGAATTGCCGCAGGTGCTTTGGAATTGGCTTTGAAGTATTCCCAAGAACGTAAAGCTTTTGGTACAGAAATATTTAATCATCAATCTGTTGCATTTAAATTGTCCGATATGGCAGTGAAAGTAGAAAATGCACGCAACTTGTGTTTAAAAGCGGCTTGGCTTAAAGATAATCACCAGCCTTTGGACATAGCTTCAGCCATGGCAAAACAATATGCCGCTGATATCGCCATGGAAGTTACCACTGAGGCTGTTCAAATTCATGGTGGTTATGGATATGTTAAGGAGTACCATGTGGAAAGGTTGATGCGTGAAGCCAAACTTACTCAGATCTATGAGGGTACTTCTGAGGTTCAAAAAATTATTATTTCTAGAGGTCTAATTAAATAATATCAACGATATGAATATTCTTATTTGTGTTTCACATGTTCCTGATACTACCACAAAAGTGCGTTTTACAGGTACAAAACTTACCACTGAAAACATTCAGTGGATTATCAATCCATGGGATGAACTTACTTTAACCCGCGCCATTGAGCTAAAAGAAGCAGGAGCTCCCATCGATCAAATTATGGTTGCAACTGTTGGTGATCAAAGTGTTGAGCCTACTTTACGCAAAGCATTGGCCATTGGTGCTGACAAAGCTTTTAGGGTGGATTTTACTCCCGAGGATGCAGGATCTACTGCATTGCAATTGCAAGAAGTGGCTAAAAAAGCTCAAGCTGATTTGGTTTTCACCGGTTTCGAAAGTGCCGATTACAACGGTGGCCTTGTCGGGGCTTTCCTAGCAGAATCGCTGGGTCGTAGTTTCTTTAGCTCTGTAAACTTTCTTGATATTAAAGAGGGTGCATTTATTCTCAATCGCGAGATGAATGGCATGACAGAGGTCATTAAGAGTAAAAACCCAATGGTGGTTTCGGTGCAAAAAGGAATTGCTATCAATCCTCGAATTCCAGCAATGCGTGGCATCATGATGGCCAGGACTAAGCCACTCGAAGTGATAGCTCCTACCGAAATGAATAGTAAAGTAAAAGTGATAGCCATTGCGTTGCCTGCTGGTAAAGCTAAGGTAAAACTATTTGTCCCTGAGCAAGTAAATGAGCTTATTGATGCTTTGCACTCAGAAGCTAAGGTGTTGTAATATAAACTATTAAAATTTTAAATCATGTCTGTACTATTATATATACAAGCTAAAGATCAGAAAATAAAAAAATCAGCTTTTGAACTGTTGAGTTACGGAAATCAAGTGGCTGAAAAATTAAATTTACCCATGTACGTGGTGGTGATTGGTAAAGTTATTTCTGATGAGTTGAATAAATTGGCTCTTTATGGAGCAAGCAAAACATGGACTACCGATGAGGAGTTAAAAACAATAGATGGTCAAAAATTGGCGCATCAATTGGCTCAAATGGCTCGAGATTTAAAATCGAGTTATGTGCTTTTTGCCCACGATGACTTCTCTAATGCTGTTGCAGCACTTGTGGGAATGAAGTTGAACGCAGGAATGGTAAGCGGTGTAAACCATTTACCCGTGTCGTATGAGCCTTTCGTTGTGAGTAAAAAACTGTTTACCAATAAAGCTGACGGTCAATTGCAAATTGAAGCCGAAATTAAAGTTCTAACAGTATTGAAAAATAGCGTTGCTGCTGTTGAAAAAAAGGTGGAAATGACTACTGAAAATTATAAGTTGGATGCTAGTTTCGACTTTGAATTGGTAGAAGTAAAAGGGCAGGGTGGAGTATTATTACTTACTGATGCTGAACGTGTTGTATCTGCTGGAAGAGGCCTGAAAGGACCAGAAAACTGGGGTATCATTGAAGATTTAGCCAAGGCTTTGAATGCTGCCACAGCTTGTTCAAGACCGGTGAGCGACGAAGGCTGGCGCCCCCATCATGAGCATGTGGGTCAAACTGGAAAAATTATTGCCCCCGATTTATACTTTGCCATCGGTATCAGCGGCGCCATTCAACATGTGGGAGGTATCAGCAATTCTAAATGTATTGTGGCCATCAATAAAGATCCTGAAGCTCCTATTTTTGAAGTGGCCGATTACGGTATTGTGGGCGATGCCTTTGCCATCGTTCCTGAGATTACCAAGGCTTTACAAAATAAATAATATGCATAAATATCTGATATTCATTTTTATAGTATTCACAGGGTTGCTATTTTCTTGTCAAAATAAAGAAGAGGAAATTAGAAAAGAACTCAATACAGGTAATAAAATGTGGTACGATGGAGATGAAAATGGGGCGTTGACTCATTATGAAAGGGTATTGGAATTAGATCCCAAAAATGCGGAAGCCATCGTTTTAATTGGGAATGTCTATTACCAATGGCAAAAATATGATGATGCTTTCAAGTATTATTCTCTTGCCATTGAAACTGATTCACTGTATGGGATTGCTTATAAAAAGCGTGGTGATATTCACAATCTGAGAAAAGATTTTTCAAAGAAATGTGCAGATTACAAGAAGGCAGATGCGTTAGGGGTTGAAAACCTAACCAATTTAATTCAAAACTGCCCTTAAAATTCTTTTATTTTCTTAAGATCACTTTGGTAAAGCTGATGGATTAATCCATCAGCTAAGCCTATTTTGGGTACTGCTATATGTTTAGCCTTTAGAAGTTTAAGAATTCTTAAATAAATATCCGAAGCAGGCACGATTACATCAGCACGGTCATCTCTCATATTGAACTTCAATTTTCGTTCATCAATACTGAGTTGGCTCAACTTGTCATAGGATTCTTGTAGTCGATCTAAGGATAGAAAAATACAACTTGGTTCGCCAAACAATTTGTTGATTTTGTTGATATTACCTCCCGATCCCACAACATTTACAAAATCAAATTCATCTGAAAACTGGCTAAGCCAATGCGCTATTTGCTTCCAGATATTAGGGTCATAACTGTTTTGCAAAAGTCTAATTGTTCCTATTTTAAAGGATTTTAGTTTGATCAGTTGATGGTTCTTTTCGACTGAAATTTCAGTACTTCCACCGCCAACATCAATAAATACGGTAAGGCGTTCTGGGTTTTTGAAAAAGATGGGATTGGTATTTCTAATGATGGCAGCTTCAGTGGCGCCGCTGATTATTTCAAGTTTTATGCCAGTGGATTTTTGTATGTTTTCCACTATTTTTTTGTTGTTGGTAGCCTCGCGCATTGCAGCTGTTGCCACTGCTTTAAATCCAACAGGAGGATAGACTTCGGTGAGTAGTTTAAAGGCTTTCATGGTTTTAATGAATTCCTTTTCTTTTTCTTTTGAGATTTTTCCGGTGTCAAAAACTTCCATTCCCAAACGGAGTGGAATACGTATAAATGTAGCCTTTTCTACAAGTATATTGTTGGCTGGCCCGCTGGCATTGGCAAAAAGCAATCGAGCAGCGTTGGATCCAACATCAATTACGGCATAAAGCATAGGTCTAATAAATTTTTAATGGCGTAAATTTACGGTCTTTATTTACACAAACAACCTGAATTCTCTATTGTTTTTGCAGCTTTAGGTTTGCAAAATATTGGTGCGTGGCTTCCTGAGAGTTAAGGGCTGGAAGGTTTATGTTTCTTCGGGTATATTGGTTTAATACTCCAAAGTTCAACGAACGGTATTTTAGGGTGTCATTCATCTGAAGCTGAATAATGTCCATCAGTTGCTTTTGAATGCTTTTGTCTAATATTGGACATACAATTTCGAAACGATGGTCGAGATTTCGAGTCATTAAGTCGGCAGAGCTGATATAAAATTCGGGTTGACCTCCATTGGCAAAAACAAACAGGCGAGCATGCTCAAGATACCTTCCCACGATGCTAAATGCATTAAGGTTTTCACTAAAGCCTTGAATTCCACATTGTAAGATATTTATCCCGCGTATTATTAAGTCGGTTTTAACACCTCTATTGGATGCCCGATATAATAAATTGACAATATCTAAATCGCTGATGCTGTTGAATTTCAAAATCATCCACGACTCCAATCCTTTTTGTTTGTTTTCAATCTCGCGATTGACTTTTTCTTCAAAAAATTCTCGAATATGAAAAGGGCTTATATAAAGATGTTTCAATTTCGGAGGGCGATATCGCGATTCAAGAAGCTCGAAGAAGTTGTATAAATCTGATCCAATTTCTTGATTTGCTGTGAGTAAACTGTAATCGCTATATACTTTGGCAGTGGATTCGTTGAAGTTGCCTGTGCTAATATTACTGTAAAATCTGTTTTCACCCATTTCCTTACGCCTGATTAAAATCATTTTTGCATGAATTTTCATTCCAGGAATGGTAGCAATTACTCTTACCCCTTCATTTTGGAGCCGCTGCGTCCATTGAATGTTGGCTTGTTCATCAAATCGGGCTTGGATTTCTAAAAATACGGTCACGCTTTTCCCGTTACGGGCAGCATTAATGAGCGCATTCATGGCCGAAGAGTCGCGGGCTGCCCTATAAAAAGTCATTTTAATACTTCTTACTTTTGGGTCAATACTAGCTTCACGTAGAAAGTCGATGATGTGGCCAAAGCTATGATAGGGGAAATTAAAAAAGATGTCCTTTTGCAATAATTGTTTGAAGATGCTTTTTTTATCGCTAATTTCAGGATGATCGATGGGCTGAAGCACATTGAAAAGTAATTCTTGACGAAGGTTGGGAAAACTCATCAAGTCTTTTAAGTTATGATACCGTCCTCCACCACGCAGTTGGTAGTTTTTGGTGGTAATATGAAGCTTGTTTATTATTTTATCGAGGAGATCTTTGGGAATATTTTTATCGTAAACAAATCGTACAGGGATGCCTTTACTACGTTTTTTTACACTTTCTTCCATAATGGCAAGAAAACTTTTAGAAACATCGTTGTCGATGTTGAGCTCTGCATCACGTGTAAACTTAATGATAAAGGCTTCAATTTGATCGTATCCTAAAGCATTGAACATGGCTGGGAGATTATGCCTTATCACATCTTCAATAAACATGATATTGGTGCGATCGCCTTTGGTTTCAGTTTTTAAAAAACGTGGCAACTCATGAGGAACCTCGATGAGAATATGTTGTGTTTTTTTTGTCTTTTTACTATCGGTGAGTTCTACGGCTAAGTAGATGGCTTGATCGCTTAAAACTCTACCTGCATTAAAATAGTCGAGAATTATGGGAAAGAGTTTGGGTCTAATATTGTTCTTGAAGTAGGTTTGTGCAAAATCTTCTTGCTGTTTATTGAGCTTTCTTTCATTTAGAAAGTGAATGTTGTGCTTTTTTAATCCTAAAAGTACCCTTCTAAAAATGATATTGTATTCATTTTCTTGAAGCAATACTTGAGCCATAATCTTATCTAGATTTTCGGTAAGTCGCTTATGCTCATCACTGTTGCTGGGAGCTAATTTTTGCATGCGACGCAGTGTGGCAATTCGAACTCTAAAAAACTCATCTCTATTGTTTGAAAAAATTCCTAAGAATTTCAGTCTCTCAAGTATAGGGTTTTCATCGTCGTTGGCTTCTTGTAATACTCGGGTATTAAAATCGAGCCAACTCAGTTCACGGTTTAAGCTTTCCATAGGGAGCAAATACTATTTTAATTTTTTTGGAAATACAACAAAATTTAGTTTGCGTTCAACCATTGCAAACTCGGGCCAACTGCTTGAAAAATATTTGCAGCAAACCAATCCAGAAGTGGGGAGATTGTCAATTTCTGCATTCATATATTTTTGCGCAAAATAGGTTAACCCAGGGTTATGACCCACGATTAGCATGGTTTTTATTTCATCGGGTTGACTTATCACAAGATCAAAAATCTGATCCACACTGCCCGGATACAACTGATTTTCAACGATCATGGGAGGAAGATGAAGCTTTTCTTGAAGCATTTTGCCTGTATCAAAAGCTCGAGTTGCTGGACTGCATACGATGCGATCGATGGGCATATCAATTTCTCTTAAATAGGCAATAACGCGTTCGGTACGCACGATGCCTTGTTCTGTCAATTTGCGTTTATGATCATCAAATTCTTCCATGTCCCAATCCGATTTTCCATGCCGAAGAAGAATGAGTGTTTTGGTTTTGGTATTCATCTTTGCCTCCGTTTCAATAAATTATTACAATATTAAATAAAAAAAAGGTTCAAGTTGCAGTTGCTTAATTATTATTGTCAATTTCTTAACAATTGAGGCAAAAAAAAGGAAACTTCAAGAAATTTCCTTTTTTTTTATACCTGTTTAAGGTTATCTAATCTTGTAAACTAAACCTAAAGATAAGTTCTGATAAACTTGTGTTCTTGGTCCTTTGCTATCAAAAACGCCATCATCATTGGTGTCTATATCGATCATGATGTCGTCGTCGTAGATCATTTGTCCTTTGATTTGGGCATTAAGGAACTTATTGATTTTAAAGGTAAATGCGTATTGCCAATCAATGTCGATATTTTGTGGATTCTTGAGATAATTGGAGTAAAAATCCAGAATTGTAGTAAAATTAACATTGGTAAAAATATCTTTAGAAAAACCCAATCTGACATAAGCTCCAAACTCAGTACGCAGTTGTTTTGAATGTGAGATTAAAACTCCAGCAGTGTCATATACCGCAGGCTCTAGACCAAATTTGCCTGCATCGGCTAAGATTTGGTCTCCTACATAGGTCCATTTTACAGTTCCGGGTGACATAAATAGAGATAAATAGGAGACCGGTTTATAATCAACCCCGATAGCCACTTTAAAAAAAGCAGGGGCTAAAAAAGAGGAAGTATAAATTTTTGTGGTATCGTTTGGATAGTCAAATCCATCCACATACTGGGTTTTGAAATTTCCAAGAACTGAGTAGTTCCAATGTTGGCTTAATTGATAACCATATTTAGTGTTCAATTCAAGACGGTCAGTTGATTTACGATATTCCTTATTTGCTGTTTTTGAATAGCCAAGGTCAGTGAGGATTAAATTGTCCCAGCTGTGCACTGCTTTTTTGTAATTAGCTTGATAAAAGAATGAACCGGTAACTGTGGCTTGGTTTTCACCTCCTTTTGACCAGTTTTTAAATGCTGTGGCACTGGCATTAAGGGCGATGTTGGACTCAATTTTCCAATAACTGGTATCTTTCTGGGCAAAAGTTGTTAAACCAAGGGCTAAAAATGTTAAGGTAAAAATTAGTGATTTCATAGATTGTAAAATTTGGTTAGTATTTGTATTTCAATTATTTACTTATATGGATTACTTGTTGAGGGAAAGGGATATTGATATGATTGGCATCGAATGCTTTTTTAATATTTTCGATAAGCTTATAATAAATTGGCCAATAATGTTCAGTGTTTACCCAAACTCTTAGCCCCAGATTCACTGAAGAGTCGCCGAGGGAGCTTACCACCACAAAGGCTTCGGGCTCATTCAATACTTCGGGCAACTTGTTCACTTCCTCGAGAATTACTTTTCGGGCTTCATCAATGGAGTTTGTGTAACTTATTCCAAAAGTGATATCCACTCTTCTTTTATCTTCTGAGGAATAGTTGATTAGACTGGAAGAAGAAATATTGTTGTTAGGTATGATAACTCTCTTATTATCAACAGTTAAAATATTAGTGCTAAAAATTTGAATCTCTTTAACTGTTCCCATAAATCCATTAAACTCGATAAAATCATCCACTTTGTAAGGCTTAAATAAGAGAATGATGACCCCTCCAGCAAAGTTTTGTAATGTGCCGCTCAACGCCATACCAATGGCTAAGCCTGCTGCACCAAGAAGTGCAATAAAACTGGTCATTTCAATCCCAATCATACTCATAACACTTATCAATAAAAGGATTTTTAATCCAATATTGATAACGCTATTTAAAAAGGGTATTAACGTGGGCTCTATGTTACGGTTGTTGAAAATTTTGATGAGGGTTTTGCTGGCTTTGGAAATGATTTTTAATCCAATTATAAGCACCAAAACGGCTCCCAATACTTTGGGTCCATATTCTACCAACATGGTTTTAAGGATGTCGAGGTATTTATCTACTTCATTCATTTTTGGTCTTTTTTAACATCTGCCCTATACAGCGGGCAAAAATAAAATAAAAATGTATTAAGCAACACATTCCTTTTGTTTTATAACATGGCCACTACAGATTTTTTTTCTGCTGGTTTTGAAAATTAATTTAAGAGGCAATTTATCCTTTATTTTTTTCGTTTAATTGCTGAGTTTTGATCTGTATTGCTTTAAAAATGGTAATAGTTTTTAAATTTTCAATGTTGAAAAGTTTATTTAAGTACGGCCATGCTAAATTTCAATCCATGTATTTTTAATTTACAATTAATTAGGTGACAATATGATATTTTCAAAACTAAAGTACTTCATTATAAGTGTGTTAGTGTTTTCGAGCTGCTTAAGTCTCGATGCGCAGCAAACCTCAGTATATGATGCTCCAACCTCTTTTTATCAGCAAGGCTTGCAGCTTTACCAACAAGGACAATATGGTGCAGCCTTTGAAGCTTTTAATAAAACGCTTCAAACTTGTCCGAAGGAGGATGTAAAATGGAGAACGGATGCTGAATACTATCAAGCCATTTGTGCAGTGCAACTTTTCAACGATGATGCTGAACTTATGCTCGAAAACTTTATTATTAATCATCCTGAAAACGTTCATATAAAGCAAATTTATTTTCAGCAAGGTGTTTTTCAATATCGAAAAAAGAACTTCAAGCAAGCACTCAAAGCCTTTGAAAAAGTGGACTTTTTAGATTTATCTTCAGAGGAGCGTGTTGAGTATAATTTTAAAAAGGGCTATAGCTCTTTTCAAACCGACGACCGTGAGGGCGCAAAAAAATGTTTTTACGATATTCTGGAAGTGGATGGAAAATATAAAGCTCCATCTGTGTATTATTATTCGCACATTGCCTACCTCGAAGGGAACTATCAAACCGCTTTGAAGGGTTTTTTGCAACTTAAAGATAACGAAACCTTTGGCCCTGTAACTCCTTACTACATCACGCATATTTACTATCTTCAGCAAAACTACGATCAACTTTTGTCCATTGCACCTGAGCTTTTAGAAAAATCTACACCTCAAAGGCAACCCGAAATTGCTCGACTGATTGGTGAGTCTTATTTCCGTACCGGAAAATACGAGCAAGCATTACCCTACCTCAAACGCTATTACGAAACCTCTAATGCAACTATAAGCACCATCAACCGATATCAACTGGGCTATACCTACTACAAAATGAAAGATTTTAAATCTGCAATTCCGCATTTTGAAGCTGCAACAGCCTTGGAAGCTGATAGCCTTGCACAATCAGCCTATTACTATTTAGCAAGTTGCTATGTGGAATCCAATGAGAAAACATTTGCCCTTAACGCCTTCAAAAAAACCTACCAACTGCAATTCGATAAAACCATCTCTGCCGATGCATTGTATCAATTTGCAAAACTGAGCTACGAACTCGATTTTAATCCTTACAATCAGGCTGTTGAAGCATTCCAAAAATATGTGGTAGAATATCCTAATTCGCCCCATCGTGCCGAAGCAATGACTTATCTTACAAAAATGTATCTGAGCACCAATAACTATGCTCAGGCACTCGAAAGCATCGAAAAGATATCCGATAAATCAGTGGAAATGAACATCGCTTATCAACGAATTTTGTATGCTAGAGGGGTTCAGTTTTTTCAACAAAATGAATTGGCTGCCGCAGTTGAATATTTTGATAAAGCAATTAAAGTTAATGCTAACCGTCAGTTTACTGCTAAATCAATGTTTTGGAGAGCAGAATCCTATTATCGACTTGGTATTTACAACGCGAGTATCGAGGCATACCAAAAATTTCTAACTGCCAGTGGAGCCTTCGAATTGGATAATTATAACGAAGCATATTACAATCTTGGATACGCCTATTACAAATTAAAGGACTATCCTCTGGCCAATAAGAATTTTAGAATTTTTGCTCTCAATGAAAAGCAAACCCATTCACCCATGTATAACGATGTACAGAATCGGATTGGTGATTCTTATTTTATACAAAGTGAAATGGCCTTGGCCGTCGATCATTACAATATAGCCATCGAAATAGGGCTACGGGATGTGGATTATAGTTTGTTTAAAAAGGCAGAAGCCTTAGGTCCATTGGTGAAACCCCAAGAAAGAGCCAGTACGCTTGATTTGCTACTTCAAAATTACCCAAATACCGCTTATGCCGGAAATGCTCGATACATGTTGGCTCAAACCTATTTTAGACAATTGCAACAACCCGATAAAGCTACTAATGAGTATCTTAACATTATCAATACCTTCCCTGCTCAAACCAGCGTTGTAAAAAAATCGAAACTCGACTTGGGTTATCTCTATAATAATGTGGGAAAAACCTCCGAGGCTACTTCTATTCTTAAATCGGTTTATATCGATTATAAAGGTTCCACCGAATCCAATGACGCCATAAAAACCTTGCAAGGAATCTATACCGAACAAGGAAATGTGGATGAATTTTTTCAATGGGTTGAGAAGCAGGGTGTACAGATTGCAGCCAGTACACAAGATTCTATTAATTTTCAAACTGCTGAAAATCAGTATATGAATGAAAATTGTACCCAAGCTGTGGAAAGTTTTGGAAGATATATCGAACGGTTTCCTGCGGGTTATTTTATCAATGATGCACATTTTTATCGAGCCGAATGTTTGCGCCAACATCACCAATATTCAAAAGCTTTGATCGATTACAATTATTTGGTAAGTCGTCCGGTGAATCAATATACGCTTCTATCTTTGAATTATATCGCCAATATAAATTACACTGATTTGAAAGATTACCAATCCGCCCGAAGTGCATTTGCTCGCCTTTCGACGGTGGCTGAATCCAATGAGAACCAGCAAAAGGCCTTAATTGGAATTATGCGATGTGATTTTTATCTTCAAAACCAAGACAGTCTTTCCTCATCGGCTTTAAGAGTATTTTTGATCGAAAACTTGAATTTGCGTGTTAAAAGAGAAGCGGCCTTACATATTTTAAGAATCAATTTTGCGGCTAAAAATCAAGATAAAGCCATGGTGGCAATTCAACAACTGCTTACTGAAGTTGGAACTGAAGAGGCGGCTGAGGCCATGTATTGCAAAGCGTATTTTCAATATCTGAATACCCAGTACGATAGTGCTCAAACTACTGCTTTTAAAGTAATACAACAGGAACCAAGTTATGAATATTGGGTGGTAAAATCATTTTTGCTTTCGGCAGATATTTTTATTCAGCAAAAAAATTATCATCAAGCCAAAGCCACTTTATCCAGTATTGTGGATAATTATGAGGGCGATAAGGCGCTTATGGAAGAAGCAAAATCAAAGCTTGAACTGGTAAAAACACTTATGGCAGAAGGTTTGAAAAAGGAAGAACCCAGTATGGAAAATCTAAATTTTGGACAAGAGTCAGATTTATTTACCCCAAATAGCGAAGGACAAAGCGTTCCTTAATCATTAAATTAAAAATATCATAGGATCAAATCATCGATAAAAATGAAAAAACCTAAAAAATACAACCCACTCCTTGTAGCATTTCTGGCCTTATGTGTCTTTGGAATTCAAAGTGCCAAGGCCCAACCTGGAAGCAATACCGTGGTTATTCAAGGAAAATTTACCCCAACTTTGGATGAAGCTCAGAAAATTAACAATCTACCTTCCATTGTTGATACCGTTTACCCGACGCCTAAGTTCAATTACCAAATCATGGAACAAAAGCTGAATACTCCCTTTAGCATCGTTCCCCTGAAACCAGCAAATTTGCTTGGGGAACCCTTAGATCGACTTAATGCTCATTACTTGGTATTGGCAATGGGTAATTACCTAAGCCCCTTTGTTGAATATTCTTTCAACAGCACCCGTGACCGCAACAAAAGATATGGTGTTAGATTAATGCATCATAGTGCTGCAGGTTCCATTACTGACTATGCTTTTCCTGCATTTTCGAAGAACCAAGTTGAAGTATATGGCACCAAGTTTCTCAAGAAATCAAGCCTTTCTGCCAATGTTTTTTACCATCGCGATGTGGTTCATTTTTATGGTTTCCAGCCTGTGGACTATCCCGATAGTTTGTTGCCTGCTGATGTGGACATTGTGCAACGATACAATCTTGTGAATGCTTCACTGCATTGGAATTCGTTAAAAAGCAAAAAGGTGAATTGGAATACCAGTCTTAATTATTATTATTGGCAAGATTTTTATTCGAAAAATGAAAATTCTATAGCAGCAGCAGCCACCGTTGACTTTCCTACGGATCTTATTAAATCCTTTGGCGCACAGTCTATTGGCTTTGATATATCAGAAAACTTCTTGAATACCTCTTCCAACGATAGCTTGAGCATTACTCAAAATCTTTTGAGCATCAGACCCTTTTATAAGTTTAATTTTGGTGCTCTTGATGCTCGTATTGGATTTAATACTACAGTTGTCACTGACTCCACTTCTAATCTTAAGTTTTATCCTGATATCGAACTTCAACTCAATGCGATTAAAGATATTTTGAGATTCACGCTTTCGGTTAAAGGATACGATCAATTGAATTCGATGCGACAATTGACCACGGAAAATCCTTTCCTTGGCGCTGTTACACCCCTTGAAATTACCTCACATAAAATAGTAGTTGACTTTGGCGTACTTAGCTCCATTTCTAAAAACTTCAACCTAAATATTTGGGCCAACTTTAGTAAAATGGATCAAATGCCATTGTATGTAACCGATACCAATAGTACTTATGATAATCAATTTACCATAGTTTACGATGAAGTGGAGCAAATACGGTTTCAGGTTGATATGGGATATCAGATGCACCAACGTTTGGGCGTTTTCTTAAACTCGAACTACTACATTTATACCACCACTCAACAACTTTATGCTTGGCACTTACCTACCTACGATCTAAATCTTGGAATCAATTACAACATTCAAAATAAGATTTACTTTAAGTTAGGCCTTGTAAATCATGGAAAAATGATGGTTCCTACTTATGTAAATGGAGTAATGGAACCTATTGAAATCAAACCTTGGTTCGATGTTAATTTTGGAGCTGAGTACCGATATGGTAAGCATTTGGGCTTGTTTTTAAATCTTAATAACATTGCCGCTCAACGCTATTACCGATATTATAATTATCCCTCTTTCCGCTTTAATTTTAAAGCAGGGTTAACCTATTCATTTTAGGTAGGGTAGCGCATAAGAGTCTATTTTTTATTACGATTTCAACTAAAATTTGTTGAAAACTCATTGCCGTTGCAGTAATGAGTGATATCCTTTTATTCAATAAATTTTCTTACTTTTGTTTACTTTTTTATTAAAGTTAATTAATTGATTATGAGCGAAAAAGAAGAAGAACAGATAAGCAAAGATTACTCAGCAGATAATATACAGGTGCTGGAGGGCTTAGAAGCCGTTCGCAAGCGGCCTGCAATGTACATTGGTGATATCAATTTCAAGGGTTTACACCATTTGGTATATGAAGTGGTTGATAACAGTATTGATGAAGCCCTTGCCGGCCATTGCAACCAAATCGAAGTTTGTATTTTACCCGATAACAGCGTTAGCGTACTCGATAATGGTCGTGGAATACCCGTTGACTTTCATGAAAAGGAACAACGATCGGCCTTAGAAGTAGTTATGACTGTACTTCATGCTGGGGGTAAATTTGATAAAGGTTCCTATAAAGTTTCTGGGGGATTACATGGTGTGGGGGTAAGTTGCGTTAATGCACTTTCTATTCACCTGCAAGTGGAAGTTTTTCGTAATGGAAAACATTATATGCAAGAATATAGCATAGGTAAGCCATTGTATCCTGTAAAAGAAATAGGAACTTCAGATTATAGAGGAACCAAAGTTACCTTTAAACCCGATAATTCTATTTTTCTGGTCACAGAATATAGTTTTGATACCTTGAGCGACCGCTTGCGTGAGTTGTCATACTTGAATAAAGGTATTCGCCTTACCTTGTCTGATCAACGCGAGAGGGATATTATTACCGGAGAGTATCGTGTTGAAGAATTCTATAGCGAACGAGGTTTGGCCGATTTTATCGATTACCTTGATGAGTCCCGCGAAAAACTTATGCCCGACCCAATTCAGATTGAAGGCGAACGCAATGGAGTTCCTGTTGAAGTTGCTCTACAATATAACACTTCTTTCGTCGAAAATATTCATACCTACGTTAACAATATCAATACCCACGAAGGAGGAACGCACTTAGCTGGCTTTCGTCGCGCTTTAACTCGCACCCTTAAAAATTATGCTGAAAAGTCAGGAATGCTTTCAAAACTTAAGTTTGATATAAGTGGCGACGACTTTAGAGAAGGCCTAACCGGTATTATTAGTATTAAAGTAGCAGAGCCTCAGTTTGAAGGTCAAACCAAAACCAAGTTGGGTAATACTGAAGTGATGGGTGCTGTGGATACCATGGTGGGTGAAACATTAAATAATTACCTCGAAGAGCATCCCCGTGAAGCACGGATTATCGTCAATAAAGTGATTTTGGCTGCAACCGCACGTCATGCTGCTCGTAAAGCCCGTGAATTGGTTCAACGTAAAAATATTCTTGGTGGCAGCGGATTACCTGGAAAATTGTCCGATTGCTCTAGCCGCGATCCTGAAACCACTGAGATTTACCTTGTAGAGGGTGATTCGGCAGGGGGTACAGCCAAACAAGGCCGCGACCGAAACTTTCAAGCGATTTTGCCTCTAAGAGGAAAAATCTTAAACGTTGAGAAAGCCATGCCTCATAAAATCTTTGAAAATGAGGAAATAAAAACCATGTTTACTGCTCTGGGAATCAGCATTGGTACCATTGAAGATCCAAAAGCTTTAAATCTTGAAAAACTGAGATACCATAAAGTAATTATCATGACCGATGCCGACGTGGATGGCTCCCATATCGCAACACTTATTCTTACTTTCTTCTTCCGTTATATGAAGGAAATGATTGAAAGGGGATATGTATATATCGCTACACCTCCTTTGTATCTTGTTAAAAAAGGAAATAAGGCTGAATATGCTTGGACTGAAGAGCAACGCGAACTAATTTCACTCCAGTTGGCGGGCAACGCTAAAGATAAAGGGGTGCATGTACAACGGTATAAAGGTCTTGGAGAGATGAATGCCGAACAACTTTGGGAAACTACCATGGATCCAAAAAGAAGAACCTTGCGCCAAGTTAGCATCGATAATGATAGCACTGCTGATCGAGTGTTTTCAATGTTGATGGGGGATGAAGTTCCACCTCGTCGCGATTTTATTGAACGTAATGCTCATTATGCTAAAATTGATGCATAAATGACTAGAGTTCTAAATCTCGAATGCTTTCGAGATTTAGAACTCCAGTTCATTTTTCTACGATGTCAATTTTTAATTTACGCCAAATGCTTTGGGTCAAATTTAGCATTGCTTGGAATTCCTACGTAGCCATCATCGTTGGTGTAACCATACATTCTGTCGAATTTAATACGATACTTCTCTTTTAAGAATTTCCTTTTTAATTTTAAGGTAGGAGATAGTTCGCCAGTTTCAGTTATCCATTCCTGACACGTGAGCTCAAATTTTTTCACTTGACGAGATTGACCTAAGTTTAGATTGATTCTGTTTACTTCTTCAGTAAAACGGTCAATTACTTTCTGATTTTGTATCAAGTCCTTGTTATCGCGATATATAATACCATATTTGGCTGCCCAATCGTGCAAAAATTCAAAAGCAGGGCAAATGATGGCTGCTGCATATTTTTCGTTTTCGCCCACCACCATGAGCTGGTCGATGAAGACAGATTCTTTGAAAATATTCTCAATCAATTGAGGGGCAATGTATTTCCCAGTGCTAAGTTTAAATATTTCCTTCTTCCGGTCAGTGATTTTTAGGATATTGTGATCTTGGATTTCTCCAATATCTCCAGTATGAAACCAACCTTCAGTGTCAATGGCTTCGGTAGTTTTTTCGGGATCTTTAAAGTAACCCAACATTTGACTGGGACCCCTCATAAGTATTTCACCGTCTTCAGCTATTTTTACTTCTACATTTTTCAAGATAGGGCCAACGGTTCCAAACTTCATATTGGGATAAAATTCTTGATTTACAGCTATTACAGGGGAGGTTTCGGTTAATCCATAGCCTTCGACCAATAGAATGCCTGCTGCATTAAAAACCCTTGCCAAACGGGGTTGTAAGGCTGCCCCTCCTGAAATAATCACTTTTATTCGGCCTCCTAAAGCTGCCTGCCATTTACTAAAGATCAACTTGCGGGCGATATTTAGTTGAAACTCATACCACCAGCCATTGGCTTTGTTCAATTCGTATCTATTGGCTAAATCCAAAGCCCAGAAAAAGAGAATCTTTTTGATGCCAGTAAGGTTTTTTCCCTTAGCCACAATCTTATCATAAAGCTTTTCTAAAACACGGGGCACGCTTGCGAAACCATTAGGATGTAATTCAAGCAAGTTTTCGCCCAGAGTATCGATACTCTCTGCATAATAAATGGAGCAACCTTTAAACTGGTAAAGATAATTGACCATTCGTTCAAAAACATGACATAGGGGCAAAAAGCTTAGTAAATTGTCGTGGTGATCCACTGGTAAAATATGGGTTGTGCCTTCCACATTAGCTATTAAGTTACGATGCGACAGCATGGCTCCTTTACTCATTCCCGTGGTTCCTGAGGTGTAAATAATGGTGAGTAAATCATCTGGTAAAACCGAATCTTTGATGTTTTTTAATTCGACTTTATATTTTTCAGCATTTTTTTGTCCTAACTCCATAATTTCGTTCCAATTAGGAACGCCTTCCACTGGATCAAAAGTATAAATTGCTTTGACATTTTTGGCAAGAGCTGCGGGCTTTTTAACCTTATCATAAAATATTTGAGAACTTACAATCACAATCACAGCTTCGGAGTGTTCTACTATATAGGTGTACTCCAAGGGGCCTAAGTTGGGATACAAGGGAACATGTACAGCCCCCATCTGGGACATTCCCATATCCAATAAGTTCCATTCGGTTCGGTTATTGGAAACTGTTAGAATTTTATCCCCTTTTTTTAGGCCAAGACTTAGCAAACCGTAGCTCACTAAATCAACCTTTTCTTTATATTCTTTGGTACTAATGGTATCCCATTTGCCATTTCTTTTGGTTGCCAAGGCAACATCTTTTGGATATTTTTCCAATAATTGATCGACAATGTCGAATGTTCTCGTAACTTTCATCTGTTATTATTTAATTTTTTAACAATAAGGTCAGATGGAATGGGCTGAAAATTAAATCATTACTTCCTGCCTGTCGGCAGTCAGGCGTTTGATTATTTAATCATACTCATTTCATTATTGATTAGATTTTAATTTAAATGTCCATGTAAATTCAAATTCAGAAACCACTTGACCCTCATTGTTTTTTCCAATAGATTTTGCAGTAAATGTCTGACTTTCTTTGGATTCAATGGCGGCTTGAATGGTTTTGTCGAAGAGTATTCCATCATCACAGGTAAAAGTAATGTCGGAGGTAGCTTTTTTATAAAAGGAGGATTTCATAGTAAGTACAAGCATTGACACGTTTTGCGACTTTTTATAAATGGCATTCATAGCCAATAATCCAGTCGAAAGTTCGGCGGCTATGCTTTGAGACCCAAAATACATGCTTCGGAATGGATTTTTATTAATATATCGAAACGGAATGCGCACCGTAGCCGATTGATGGCTGAAGGCAGTTACCCGCAATCCGCTTATAAAAGCCATAGGAAGGTGTTTTATTAAAAATAATTTTAACTTCCAGTGCGATTTAGCCAGACCTTCTATGAAATTCTCCTTATTCATGGTTAAAATTGATAGATATTTTGCTCAATAAGTTTGTCTGCAACCATTCTGCGGATTTCCTTCACGTTTACATTGCTAATTTTAGTAAAACGTTTGATCCCCATCAGCATGGCTTGTTGCTCATCTTTTACAGCAAATGAGTTAATGGCATCGGTACCATATTTATTAATTTCAAAAGCTGAATCATAGATAAATACATCCAGCATGGCTTTTTGTAAACTTACTTGGGCTGCACCGTTCTTGCTCTCAAGTTTTTCAATTCTCAACATCATCGATTCAGCAGCATAGGTTTGAATGATCATATCTGCTACATTCAACATGATTTCTTGCTCTTCGGCAAAGGCTTGTGCAAATTTCTGAACTGCTGCCCCTGCAACCATCAAAATCGATTTTTTAAAGTTTAAAATAATTTTACGTTTAACTTCATAATAGTCGGTAGAGGGACTTCCAAATTCTGGAATTCCAATTAATTCTTTAGCCACAGCCATTGCAGAACGAATGAGGTCAATTTCACCTTTCATGGAACGTTTTAGGAGCTCCCCAACAATGACCATTCTATTAATTTCGTTGGTGCCTTCAAAAATTCGATTGATTCTGCTATCGCGGTAGGCTCTTTCAACTTGCGTTTCGGCTGAATAACCCATTCCTCCATGTATTTGAACGGCTTCATCAACAACAAAATCAAGGGTTTCAGACCCAAAAATTTTAGCTATGGAAGCTTCAATAGCATATTGTCGCATGCCTTCAACGGTTGCTTTTCCCTTATCCATTCCTTGTTGAATGTATTCTTGAATGGCGTCCTCAATGTTCTGACTAGCTCTGTAGGTTAATGATTCAGAGGCGTATGTAAGGATAACCATTTCGGCTAATTTGGATTTTATGGCTGGAAAATTGGCTAATAATTTTCCAAATTGTTTGCGCTCGTTAGTATAATTTACGGCAAGGCCTATGGTGCCTTTGCTGGCTCCAATGGTAGCGCCACTGAGTTTTATACGACCAAGGTTTAGGATGTTTAGCGCAATTTTAAAACCGTCATTTCGATCACCCAAAAGATTCTCCACTGGTACTTTTACGTTGTCTAAGTACATTTGAACAGTGGAACTGCCTTTAATACCCATTTTCTCTTCGTCAACTCCTGCGCGTACTCCTTCCCATGTTGATTCAACAATAAAGGCACTAAGATTTTTGTCTTTTTCAATTTTGGCAAAAACAATGAGCAAATCGGCTACACCGCCATTGGTAATCCATATTTTAACACCATTCAAAATGTAATGGCTACCATCATCACTTAGTATTGCATTGGCTTTTCCTGAGTTTGCATCAGATCCTGCGTCAGCTTCGGTTAAGCAGTAAGAACCTATATATTCTCCAGTGGCTAATTTGGGCAAGTATTTTGACTTTTGAGCTTCGTTGCCGTAATATAAAATGGGCAAAGTTCCTATTCCTGTATGAGCTGAGTAGGCTACTGCAAAACTGTATCCCTTTCCCATTTCTTCGGTAGTAAGCATACTTGTTACAAAATTTTGCCCAAAACCAGCATATTCTTCGGGAACCGAAATCCCCAATAATCCTAATTCGCCAGCTTCTTTCATCAGTTTAGTTAATAGTGCACGATCATGTTTTTCTAACTGATTCATTTGCGGCACCACGACTGTTTCAGTAAAAGCACGGCAACTATCCGCCATTAGTTTTTGTTCTTCATTGAATTCTTCAGGAATAAATATATCTTCAGCTTTGCTTTCTTTGATAATAAATTCGCCTCCTTTTAAAGTTGTTTTTTGGTTCATATAGAGTGTTTTTAGTT
Organism: Draconibacterium orientale; assembly: GCA_022736595.1. Lineage (GTDB taxonomy): Bacteria > Bacteroidota > Bacteroidia > Bacteroidales > UBA1556 > UBA6267. Next base: position 53,180 of record DZDC01000001.1, read on the forward strand.
GGTTTATGTTTTATAATACTTCAAAAATTCCTGCCGCACCTTGTCCTGAGCCTATGCACATGGTTACCATTCCATATTTTTTGTTTCTACGTTTTAGCTCGTTGATAATCTGTACAGTAAGTTTAGCTCCTGTTGCTCCAAGGGGATGACCTAAAGCAATGGCTCCGCCATTAACATTTACTTTGGTTGGGTCTAAACCTAAAGTTTTAATTACAGCCAATGATTGACTGGCAAAAGCTTCGTTGAGTTCAAACAAGTCGATGTCTTCCAAAGTCATATTGGCGTGTTTGAGCACCTTTGGAATAGCTGCAATGGGGCCAACTCCCATCTTATAAGGTTCAACTCCTGAAACTTGATAGTCGATCAAGCGGGCAATGGGGGTGAGGTTATATTCTTTGAGGGCTTTTTCGGAAACTACCAAAACAAAAGCAGCCCCATCTGACATCTGACTTGAATTGCCAGCGGTGGAATATCCATCAGCTGCAAAGGCAGGTTTTAACTTTGATAGATTGTCGAGGGTAGTACCACGTCTCGGGCCTTCATCTATTTTAAACTCCGTTTCACGGGTTTTCATTTTTCCATTTTCAACGTAGTTTTCTGTGATTTTTATGGGTACTATCTGACTTTCAAAATATCTCGCATCAATTGCATTAAGTGCTTTTTCAACACTTTTTACCGAAAATTCGTCTTGCTCCAGTCGGCCTATGTTGTATTCCTTAGCCACCATTTCTGAGGTGAGTCCCATGCTGAGGTACCATTTGGGATTGTTTTTAGCAATCTCAGGGTTAGGTGCTTGGCGCCATCCGCCCATTGAAATCATAGACATGCTCTCGGCACCACCTGCGATAATCATATCAGCAATTCCAGCGGAAATTTTAGAAGAAGCAATGGCAATTGACTCTAAGCCTGATGAGCAATATCGGTTGATGGTGGAGCCAGGAACTTCTACATTATTCATGCTCATCAAAGAGAGCATACGTCCCATATTAAATCCACTTTCCGCTTCTGGAAAAGCATTTCCTACTACAATATCATCAATCTTGGATTGGTCAATCTGTGGGAAATCTTTGATTAAATGCCGAATCACCTGCGCTGCAATCTCATCAGGGCGAACAAATCGGAAACTTCCTCTCGGAGCTTTGGCAATGGCTGATCGATAACCACCTACTATATATGCATTCATTGTTGTTGAGTTTTTAGTGTTAATACAATTTTTTTAATTTCTAAGGATTTTTCCACTGCTAATTAAGCTTTGAATCCGTTCTAATGTTTTACGTTGCATGGCCAATTCCAAAAACGCTTTTCGTTCTAAATCAAGTAGATATTGTTCAGAAACTTCAGTTAAAGGAATGGAAATAGGGCCGCCAGCCATTACGTAACCCAATTTTTCGGCAATCAATTTGTCGTGTTCCGACATATAGTTGGCAGTGGTAAAACCGTCAGCTCCAACATATACTAAGCCGAGAGCTTCGTTGCCTAAAATTTTAATATTGTTGCGTGGTGCAGGTTGGGTATAGCCTTTTTCTACCATACGCAAAGCTACTTTTTTGGCATAAGCTAAATGATGAGCGCGACTTACCACAACCTCATCAATGCCTGGTCGCAGATATCCTAAATCAAAAGCTTCATAAGCTGAGGTGGAAACTTTGGCTTGACCTATACTCAAATAACGTTTTAAGAAAGCATTGCTTCGGATGTCACCCTCTTTAAGTTCGTCGCTGAGGCGTAATGCGAACTCCTTGGTTCCTCCACCTCCAGGGATTAATCCAACTCCAAATTCAACCAAACCCATATACAATTCAGCATGGGCTACCACTTTGTCGCTGTGCATACAAAGTTCGCAACCACCTCCTAAGGCCATGCCATGGGGAGCTGCTATGACAGGGATTGATGAATAGCGCATGCGCATCATTGTTTTCTGAAACCATTGCACTGCCATATCAAGCTCTTCATATTCTTGTTCGATGGCGAGCATATAAATCATTCCAACATTAGCACCTGCTGAGAAATGTTCTCCTTCATTGGAAACAATGAGGGCATCATAATCGGCCTCAGCCATGTCTATTGCCTTATTTAAACCTTCCAAAACTCCCTGTCCAATAGTGTTCATTTTGGTGTGAAATTCAATATTAAGAACGCCATCTCCTAAATCAAATAAAGTAGTATCATCGTTTTGCCATATTACATGGCTAGTGCGAAGGGTTTCAAGTGAGAGTTTCTCTTTCTGTCCTGGAATTTCAATATAAGACTTGCTTTGAATATCGTAACAGTATTTTAAACCATCTTTGATTTGATAGAATGAATTAAACCCTGCTTCTACCATTTCTAACACCCAAGGTGCCGGGTTCTTTTTAGCTTCAATCATGGCATTTACCGTTTGCGATAAACCTACAGAATCCCATGTTTCAAATGGACCTAATTTCCAACCAAAACCAGCATTCATGGCTTTGTCCACCTTGTACAAATCTTGGGTAATTTCGGGAATACGATTGCTTACAAATTGAAATAAACTATAAAATGAAGCACGATAAAATTCACCAGCCTTTCCTTGATCTTCTATCAAGATGGGCATTCTTTTGCGTAAATCGTCTATGTCTTTGGTCTTTTCAAAAACACTGAATTTTACTTTTTCAGTTTCTTCATATTCCATGGTTTCCAAATTCAACGATTTAAAAACCTTCTTCCCTTCTATTTCTTCTTTCTTGAAAAATCCTTGTCTTGTTTTTGAGCCTAACCACTTGTTATCCAGCATTTTAAGAAGATAATCTGGAATTGAAAATAGGGCGTTGGCTTCGTCACTGGTTTTCTCTTTAATGTTATTAGCCACATGCACTAAGGTATCAAGACCCACAATGTCTGCGGTACGGAAGGTGGCTGATTTAGCACGGCCAATCACAGGTCCAGTGAGCTTGTCAATTTCGGCAATGCTCAAACCTAACTTCTTTACATTGTTAAATAATTCCATTATGGAATAAGTTCCGATTCTATTGGCAATAAAAGCAGGGGTATCTTTTGCTAAAACTGCAGTTTTCCCAAGAAATTTCTCAGCATATTCATCTAGGAATTCAATGATTTGAACATTAGTTTGTGAACTGGGGATTATCTCAAAAAGCTGAAGATATCGTGGGGGATTGAAAAAGTGAGTGCCACAGAAATGACGTTTAAAATCTTCGGAACGTCCCTCAATCATAGCTTCGATGGAGATGCCTGAGGTATTGGTGGTGATTAGAGTGCCGAGTCTGCGGTAACGATCCACTTTTTCCAAAACCTGCTGTTTAATGTCAAGCCGCTCAATAACCACTTCAATTACCCAATCGTAGTTTTGAATAAGCTGAAAATCATCATCAAAATTTCCAGTTTTGATTCTATTAGCAAAATCGGCACTGTAAATTGGGGAGGGTTTTGATTTTAGCGTTGCCGTTAACGCCTCATTCACAATTCGGTTTCGTACTTGTGGACTGTTCATAGTTAAGCCTTGCGACTCTTCCTGCTTGTTTAACTCACGTGGAACGATGTCTAATAACAAGACTTCTGCTCCAATATTGGCAAAATGACAAGCAATTCCTGAACCCATAACACCCGAACCTAGGATGGCTACTTTTCTAATTCTTCGCTTCATTTGATTCTTTGTTTTAAAATTATTGTTGATTTTTATTTTTACGTATTTGTTGATTTGTCGATAATTCAATATCTACCTGTTTGCGAATTGATTCAGATACCTTAATATATACGTTCATCTCCTCAATGCTAATTTCATCCATTACTTTCTGGTTGAACGCAATCACCATTTCTTTTATCCGTTTTCTTAATGCATTTCCTTTCTCGGTTAAATAGATTAATGTGACTCGGCGGTCTTCTTGATTGGACTCCTTGTAAATCAATCCATTGGACTCCATAGATTTTAACAATCGAGTAAGGCTTGAACTTCCCATTCCCATGATCGGAGCAATGCTTGTTGATGGAATTCCTTCTCGGGGAATGATAACTAATACATAACCTATTCCTTGAGTTATTTCATGCTCTTGAACTAATAAATTATACATCCTCATCATCGAGAATAATGTTGCTCTGAGTTGAAAGTCGACAGTTTCTTTAATATTCATGGATTAAAAATTACTATGCATGCATTGCAAATATAAACTAAAATACTGCGTTTGTAAAGTGTTTTTTTAAAATATTTAGTGCTAATTGAATAACAGAGAGTGGATTATGATGCAAGGCTATGTAAATAAAGGAAATTTTAATTTTGGGTTTTTAGATTTTGCTGAATTTTTTGTTAAAATCCATACTAAAAATTACCTTTATTTGATTTTTTTACCTGCAATAATAAGTTCTGATTGCGCAAAACTTAAGATAAAAA
>DZDC01000162.1 GCA_022736595.1 Draconibacterium orientale
AATTTTCCTGCCGCCTAAAATCTTTTCGCCAAAAAAGTTTTGCAACGGTCTCGTAATATTTTAGTTTGGACTAAAATATAATTACAATTGGTATAAAAATATCGTTTTCAATGTGTTGGGCAATGGTAAGATTATGAAGAGATTACTCTACCTCCACGGGCTTGTTCCAAACTTTGATTTCGTCGGTGGGTTTGAGACCAGAGGTTACTTCCACTTGGATGCCATCGGAGAGGCCCGTGGTAATTGTTCTTTTTTCATAACGAGTGGAGTCAATTTTGATTTCTACGTAGGGTTTTCCATTTTCAAATTGGAGTAATCCTTCGTTGATGGCCATTACTTTGCTTACCTTATTGAGCACAATATCAGCATTGGCGCTGTATCCGGCTCTCAAAAATTGGTCGGCTTTAAGGTTTACGTCGGCTTTTATTTCAAACTGTATGGCACCGTTTTCTTTTTCACCTTTAGGGCTAATGTATTGAAGAATAGCGTCAAAGGTTATATTTTCGATGGCTCCAACAGTGAGAATCAACGGCATACCCGTCTTGATTTTGCCCACTTCCGATTCATCGATTTTTCCTTTGAAAATAATGTCGCGCATGTCGGCCACCGAAGCAATGGTGGTGCCCTCGTTGAAGTTATTGGCTTCAATCACCGAAAAACCTTCTTCCACAGGCACCGCCAAAATGGTTCCGCTAATGGTACTGGTAACAATATTGTTGCTGTTTCCTGCATCTTTGATGGCTCCTTCGCGAATGATTTGGAGGTTGTTCTCAGCAGCACGCACCTCTTCGCGAGCAGTTTCGTAAGCATATTTAAAGCTTCGGTAATCGTTGTCAGAAATTACTCCTTTTTCATGCAACAGAGTTTGCCTGTCGTACTGAACTTTAGCATCATTCATGCTGAGTTTGGCTACCGAAAGGCGATTTTCTGCATTGTTGAGGTTTCCCATATCAGGAATAATCTGAACTTTGGCAATGGGGTCTCCCTTAGAAACTAGGTCACCAGGCTCCACATAAATCTCTACCACAATGCCACTTACTTTGGGTTTTATTTCGATTTCCTTTCGGGGAACCACCGAACCTGTGGCCACGGTTTTCTCAATAATATCGGTAATATAGGGTTTTTGAGTGTTGAACTTTTCGGGTTCCTTTTGCGATTTATTATACAAATAAACCAAGGTTCCAATAAATAAACCTACAAATACAAGTAGGAGGGTGATTTTGAGAATTTTTTTAAACATACACTTTTATTTTTTATTCGTTACGTAATGCCTCAATGGGTTTGATCGATACCGCTCTTAACGCAGGCAGCAAACCTGCAAAAGCTCCGGCAATGACTAAAATAATGAGAGAGGTGATTGCAATTTGGAGATTCACTTCGGGATTGGCAAACATATCGCTGGGATTGCCTTGCAGCAATTTATTGATGCCCTCAACGGCCAAAACACCCGCCATGAGACCTCCGATTCCGGCTACTGAGGTTAGAACAATACTTTCGGTAATAATCTGAATGATAATGTTTTGTGGTGTAGCCCCTAAGGCTCTTTTAATGCCAAATTCACGGGTGCGTTCTTTCACTATTACCAGCATAATATTGCTTACTCCAATGATTCCAGCCAACAATGTCCCCAAGCCCACAAACCAAATCAGGGCTTTAATTCCATTGAAGAGTCCCATGATCTTGGTAAATTCCTTCTCAGTATTCCAAGAACCAATGGCATGTTTGTCGTCGGGCGAAATTTGATGGCGCTCTGCTAAAATGCTCTTAATTTTATCTTCGATATCGCCGGCAGCAAATTGTGGTTTTATGGAAATGCTGTACCAACCTACGATATTGCCCCAGTTAAAAGTTTTTTGAAATGAACTGAAAGGAATGAAAATACTTTGCACATCTTCATTATCGCCTTGGGTTCGAGTGGGTTCTATAAGTCCAATGACCGTAAAATACACGCCATTGATTTGTAAGCTTTTGCCAATGGGCTCTTCGCCAGCCTCAAACAAAGCATCATACACACGACTTCCAATCATAGCAACTTTGCGTTTGTATTTGATATCGTCGGCATTGAGCAACCTGCCCTTGAGAATTTTAAAACTTTGTATTTTGAACAATTCTGGAACGTCGCCTTTGATACCAAAAGCGCCTGTTTTTAAACCTCTCACCACATTGGAAGCCCCACGATACCCTCCCGATTGAGCGCGGGGAGCAATATATTCTATTTCGGGCACCCGATCCAAAAGGGCTTGCGTATCGTCGTTATCAAGATTGTAATAGCGACCTTGAGGAAATCCTTTATAGGCCATGGTGGTGCGCTGTGTCCATATAAACATTGAGTTGGTGGCCATATCTCCAAAGTTTCCGGTAACTCCATTTTGCAAACCCGATCCAGCACCCATCATTACCAACAACATGAATATTCCCCAAAAGACTCCAAAGGCCGTGAGCAGACTTCTGATTTTGTTTTTACTCAAAACCTGATACAATTCCTGCCATTTATCGATGTCAATCAGTTTCATTCTATTCGTCTCTTAATGCTTCAATGGGTTGTATGCGCGCTGCCCGCATGGAAGGCCAAAGACCAGCCAATGCTCCTGCAACCACAAGTACCAATGTAGCCTGAACAGCTACTCCAATGCTAACTTCTGGTTTTACAAAAAATTCTAAGGCTGGCAGATTGGCGCTTATGAATTCCAATAAAAAAGTACCGGCCACCAATCCCATATATCCTGCAATGCTGGTGATAACAATACTTTCCATTAAAATGAGGGAAATAATGGAGAATGGAGTGGCTCCCAATGCCTTGCGAATGCCAATTTCTTTGGTGCGTTCTTTTACCACGATGATCATGATGTTACTCACCCCCACAATGCCAGCGATAATGGTCATCACTCCAATAAACCAAATGAAGCTGCGTATCATGCTGAAAAGCGAAGTAAATTGGGCGTAGTTTTCCACATTATTCCAAACGAAGATGGCTCGTGGATCGTTGGGGTCAAAGAGATGCACTTGAGCCAGTCGGTTTCGGATGCGTTGTTCCATATCCTTACTTTGCTCCACATTGGCAGTGGTGAGCACAGGAACTCTTCCAATTTCGTCCCCAAAACCAAAAACCTTGGCGGCTGTGGAATGCGGAATGTAAACCCGCCGAACATCCCGATCGCCACCTGCGTCGTCAAAAATACCCACTACTTTAAAGGGAATTCCGTTCACTTGAATCATGGCTCCAATGGCTTTAGAAGAATCCTTAAAAAGATTATCACGAACCAAGTACCCAATACATACCACTTTACGAAAATCGAGCATGTCAAAGTCGTTGATAAAACGACCTTCCATGATTTCAATGCGTTCCACTTCTCCGTAAGTTGGGTTCACACATTTAATATCAAAGCTTACGTATTTGTCTTGGTAGCTGATGGTATTTTGTTCCCAAATATCTTGGCGAATTCCAATATCGTCGTTGGGCAGTATTTCACGTTGTATATTTTGAAGGTCTGAGGTTTTGAGCTCAATATCCCTGCCGGGGAGCATGCCTTTGTAAGGCAAGGTGGTGCTTCCGCCACTGATCCATAAGGCATTGGTGGCGTCGGAGGCAAACTCTTGCTTAACCCCGTTTTGAAGCCCATTACCTGAGCCCAGAAGAATGATGAGCATGAAAATTCCCCAAAAAACACTAAAAGAAGTGAGAAAGGTGCGGAGCTTATTCTGCTTCACCGTATTCCATATCTCAATCCATTTATCGCTATCAAACATGTGGGAATGTGTTATTCGTTGATAATAAGGCCATCACGCAATCGAATCACACGGTCGGTCATGGCGGCAATATCGTTTTCGTGGGTAACAATCACTAAGGTAATTCCTTCTTGATTCACGGTTTTTAAGAGTTGCATTACCTCGAAGGAAGTTTGAGTGTCCAAAGCTCCAGTGGGTTCATCGGCGAAGATTACTTTTGGCTTTGAAATCAAGGCTCGAGCAATGGCAATGCGCTGTTTCTGTCCTCCCGAAAGTTCAGAGGGTAGGTGTTGTGCCCATTCGGTTAAACCCACTTTTTCGAGGTATTCCATGGCTATTTGATTTCGCTTGCGCCGCCCCACTTTTTGGTAATAAAGGGGTAATGCCACATTTTCTAAAGCGTTTTTATAACTAATCAAATTGAAAGATTGAAATACAAAACCCAAATAGTTGTTGCGAAACCATGCAGCTTTTTTCTCACTCATTTTTTGCACTAAAATATCGTTGAGATAGTAACTGCCCTGGTCGTAATTGTCGAGGATTCCTAGAATGTTGAGTAAGGTTGATTTGCCACTGCCCGAGCTTCCCATAATGCTTACCATTTCGCCGGTCTTAATTTCAGTGGTAATGCCTTTCAGCACATGCAATGAGGTGGATTCTGTTTTGTAAGATTTATGGATGTTCTCAAGCCTTATCATGGGTAACAACGATTTTTAAAAGTGGTGCAAATTAGTAAGAAAATTTATTCCACTACTTTAAAAAATGTTAAGTTAAAAACAGTAGGCTTGTAAGGATTTGGTTTTCTATATTTTAGTAAATGGCGATTTTTAATTTGGGTCGGGTTTAGAGGGTTTAGAGGGTTTAGGGGGTTGAGGGGTTGAGAGGTTGAGAGGGTTTAGATGGTTTAGATGGTTTAGATGGTTAGGGGGTTTAGGTAATCAAA
>DZDC01000163.1 GCA_022736595.1 Draconibacterium orientale
GCAAAATTTGAGCATTGAAATTTTACCGCGATTAAAAATTGTCATGTACTAAACTAAAATATAATAAAAATTGGTATTACTTCCATTTCCACCCCATTTTTTTGTAACACTTGATAACTATCAACAGCGTATTCGCTTTATGATACGACTTAAATTTTGATATAAAAAAAACAGCAATTTACCTTTGTGTGTTGAAATTAAAAAGACAAACAGTTTTATCCTTTTGTATTAAACCACTCAATATCTGCATTATAAATAATAATACTTCGTCTTATGAAACCTACACATATCGAACACATTGGCATAGCGGTGGCTAATTTAGAAGAAAGCATTGCTTATTACGAAAAGGTACTTGGCCTGAGTTGCTACGCCATCGAAGAAGTAAAAGACCAAAGAGTAAAAACCGCATTCTTTTGGGTAGGGCAAACCAAAATCGAATTGCTCGAATCCACCGACCCTGAAGGGCCCATAGGTAAATTCATTGAGAAAAAAGGCCCTGGCATTCACCACATTGCCTTTGCTATGGCAAATGCCACGGAAGCATTAAAAGAAGCTGAAGCCCAAGGAGTTCAACTCATCGACAAACAAAGTAGAGCAGGCGCCGAAGGACTTAAAATTGGATTCCTTCATCCCAAATCCACAGGAGGTGTCCTCACCGAATTGTGTAGTAAAGAATAATATCCACAACGCCGTACTTTTTTTCGGCGTTTAATTTTATAACCTACTGTTAATTAAATAACATAATGAACAATCAAGAAAAGATTCAGGACTTAATCCAAAAGCGTCAAGAGGCAGCCTTAGGTGGAGGCGAAAAACGCATTGAGGCTCAACATCAGAAAGGAAAATACACCGCCCGAGAACGCATCCACATGATATTAGATGATGGGAGCTTCGAAGAGTTTGACATGTTTGTACAACATCGTAGCCACAATTTAGGCATCGAAAAAGAGCATTATTTGGGCGATGGCGTAATTACAGGCCATGGAACCATCGACGGTCGTATTGTATTTATTTACTCCCAAGACTTCACGGTTTTTGGAGGAAGTTTAAGCGAAACCTTTGCTCAAAAAATTTGCAAAGTGATGGATATGGCCATGAAAGTAGGTGCTCCCATCATTGGCATAAACGACAGCGGAGGCGCTCGCATCCAAGAAGGTGTCAATAGTTTGGCAGGATATGCCGAAATTTTTCAGCGTAACATCATGGCCTCTGGAGTGATTCCTCAAATTTCGGCCATTTTTGGTCCTTGCGCCGGTGGGGCCGTTTATTCCCCTGCCCTCACCGATGTGGTAATCATGAGCAACAACACCAGCTATATGTTTGTGACTGGTCCTAAGGTGGTAAAAACCGTTACCGGAGAACAAATTGACACCGAAGAGTTGGGTGGGGCCTCCGTGCATGCTACCAAATCGGGGGTTGCCCACTTCAGAGCCGATGATGAAGACGAAGGCATAATGCTTATTCGTAAATGCCTCGAATATATGCCTCAAAACAATCTTGAAGAACCCATTCAAACCGTATGTGATGATCCTATCGACCGCTTGGAAGATACATTGAATGAGATTATACCAGAAAATCCGATGGAGGCCTACGATATGAAAGATGTGATTTACAGCATTGTTGACAGTCAAGAGTTATTAGAGTTTCAACGACATTATGCCAAAAACATCATCACTGGTTTTGCTAAGTTTGATGGAATGCCTGTGGGAGTGGTGGCCAACCAACCCAATTATCTGGCGGGTGTTCTAGATATCAACGCCAGCAGAAAAGCAGCCCGTTTTGTACGCATGTGCGATGCCTTTAACATTCCCATCCTCACCTTGGTTGATGTGCCGGGATTTATGCCTGGAAGTCGTCAGGAACATGGGGGTATCATTACCCACGGAGCCAAATTGCTTTTTGCTTATGGTGAAGCCACTGTACCCAAAGTAACGGTTACCCTTCGCAAATCTTATGGTGGAGCCCATGACGTGATGAGTTCAAAACAGCTTCGGGGCGATTTAAACTATGCATGGCCCACTGCAGAAATTGCAGTAATGGGACCTAAAGGAGCGGTGGAAGTGCTTGAGTCGAGACATATCAATGCTTTACCCCCAGAAGAAGCAGCCGAATACATCCGTAAAAAAGAACAAGAATATACCGAAAAATTTGCCAATCCTTATGAAGCAGCAAAATTTGGCTATATCGATGATGTAATTGAGCCACGCAATACCCGATTCAGAGTGATTAGAGCTTTCAAAACCATAGCGGGCAAAAAAGACACCAATCCTCCTAAAAAACATTGCAATATTCCCCTTTAATCCCACTGAAAAATGAAACTAATTTTATTAGCAGATCTTGACCTTGGAATACTGGTTACTTTGGTTGGATACATGGTAGTGCTCATTGCACTTGGATTTTTGGTTGGAGTTTTTATACTCATTCCCATCATCTTAAAATGGGCAAATCAAACCAACAACAAACGTCAACAAAAAAAATATTGTAAAGAAAATGTGTGCCCAGATATTACCGGATTGGAAATGGCAGCCATCAGCTCGGCAGTATACCTTTATTTTAATTCCAGCCATGATGAAGAAAGCAATACCATTACCATCAAACGAGTTTCAAAGAACTATTCTCCTTGGAGCTCCAAAATTTATAGCATGAATAAATACTCCAAATCATAAGGAACAAAAACAATGAAAAATTTCAAATTCAAAATTAGAGGCGAAAAATATGAGGTAGAAATTACCGGACAAGAAGCCAATCTCCTGCACTTAGAAGTCAATGGAACTCCATACGAAGTAGAGCTTGAAAGAGAGGTGAAAACCAGCAAAACTCCAACCTTGGTAAGGTCGTCAGTGGAAACACACCGTCCCATGGTACAAAAGATGGTTACCGATGAATTTAAGGTTAAAATACCCCTCCCAGGCATCATAATGAACATCATGGTAAAGGAAGGAGATACCATTAAAGCAGGAGACAAATTGGTGATGTATGAAGCCATGAAAATGGAAAATATAATTACCGCTGAAAAACCAGGCAAGGTGCTCAGTATCAAAGTCAAAACTGGAGATACTGTACTTCAAGACGATGTGGTTCTTACCTTGAGTATTTAGATTAATTATTAAATGGGACTTCTAAACTATAACCCAATGAATTGGAGAAAAATAATCACCCTTATGGGTGCTTTAGCTATTATCATAATAGTTTCACAAGCTTTTGGCATAAGCGATAGTTTGCCAAATGAATTAGCAAATCAGGATAGCATTGCTACTATAACAAACCCAACAGCACCCATACCCAATGAAGTTGGAGACGATGGCATATCAAAATTTTGGAATTATACCGGTTTTCATAATGCCACTGTAGGCCATTTTGTAATGATTTTGGTGGGCTTAATTTTTATTTTCTTAGCCATACGGTACGAATACGAGCCCCTTTTACTGGTGCCTATCGGCTTTGGAATTATCATTGGAAATATTCCATTCATAGAAAATGTAGGTTTACAACTTGGCATCTACGAAAAAGGAAGTGTACTAAATTATCTGTACAAAGGGGTTACCCTCGGTATCTATCCGCCCCTTATCTTTCTCGGTATTGGAGCCATGACGGATTTTAGCAGCTTAATTTCCAACCCTAAGCTAATGCTATTAGGGGCAGCTGCACAAATTGGAATATTCGCAACCTTTCTAGGCTCACTTTTTTTAGGATTTCTACCTCCAGAAGCCGGTGCCATAGGAATTATTGGTGGTGCTGATGGTCCAACGGCCATTTTTCTATCTTCCAAGCTTGCCAATGGTGTCAATATGTACCACGGTGTTCAAGTGAAAAACTTGATTGGCCCCATTGCCATTGCGGCTTATTCATATATGGCTTTGGTGCCTGTAATTCAACCACCTGTGATGCGCTTATTGACCTCAAAAAGAGAACGACTCATTCGCATGAGGTCACCGCGAGCTGTGCCAAAAACTGAAAAAATCATGTTCCCAATTTTAGGCTTTATTATCACTGCCTTTATCAGTCCCAGTGCTTTACCCCTTTTAGGAATGTTATTCTTTGGTAATTTGCTTCGCGAAAGTGGCGTTACCAAACGTTTGGCCGAAACTGCCCGAACCTCACTAATCGATATGGTAACCATTATTTTAGGAGTAACTGTTGGCGCATCAACACAGGCTACCGTATTCTTAAATGCAAGTTCGTTGATGATTTTTGGATTGGGGGCTGCCAGTTTTATAGTAGCCACTGCAGGTGGAGTAATATTTGCCAAAGTGATGAATCTTTTCCTTAAACCTGCCAACAAGATTAACCCATTGATAGGTGCAGCCGGCGTTTCGGCGGTACCCGATAGTGCACGCGTGGCACAAATAGAAGGCTTACGTGAAGATCCAAATAACCATCTTTTGATGCATGCCATGGGTCCCAATGTGGCTGGCGTAATTGGAAGTGCAATAGCTGCCGGTATTTTATTGAGTTACCTCACCTAGGCTTTGCGAAGCTATAAAGTGATTTATTGGCTCTTGCATTCATCTGAATTATCGCGCTTCAATCGAATTTAGGTTCGGGTTCTGCTTGAAGTTTTGGTTCTTAGGAGGGTAGGTGACGGATGGTAGGCATGTTTTTGTTGCCGATTGCGAAGCAATGTCCTGTCAAGTTA
>DZDC01000296.1 GCA_022736595.1 Draconibacterium orientale
TGTGTGAGGATTTACTACGCGATTTGCGTTCCTTGCAAGTTGTTGAAAAAATTCATATTTTTCATGCAAAGACACATTTAAATACGGGATAATTAATTTTTTCTTAAAATAATTAAGCCACCAAGATAGTGCACATATGTAATGCAGATATCTTGGTGGCTTTGTTGGTTTTGAAAACTGAGGATTAAACGTTCAAATAAGACTTAGAATTTATAGTGAACGCCAAATTGTACGACAGGGTAGAACTTATAGTCGCTAATATCGTCATTAAGCTTTGCTATTTCGCTATTTACGTCTTGTGTAAAGGGATTGGTTGGGTCGTTCAAATCAATAGAACCAGTATCGCTTGGGTTATTAACATTAGTGTAAGTTCCTGTAGCATCGAATGTGGCGGTAGGGCTTCCAGTAAACATAACACCAAGATCAAAAGAAAAACTCCAATTCGAATCTTTAGCTACTGGATTTCCCCAGCCTAGACCAAGATATGGCGCAAACTTTCTCCAATCAATATTAGCATTTACGTTACCATCGATTCTGTAGATTGTACCACCAACATCATACTCTTGATTCGGGGAGGCACCCGTACCATAAAGTTCATTACCGTTGTACATGGCGCCAGCGCTCATGCGGAAACCGTTGCCAAAGGGAAACCAATCGCCAGTAATACCACCGTTGCGCATTTTAAGCGTGCCGTCATACTTAATATTGCTTTCTGTAAAGCTATCGCTGTAGTCCAAGCCACGGATGGTGCCGCGCAGGTTAAAATCTTTGGTGACTGCATAGGTTAGTTCAGCACCCAAACCCGCAGTGCCGCCTACAAAACCAAGCGAGATGTCATTCGCAAATACAGTCGTTGAGGTTAAAGAGGCTGCTATCAAGGCAAGACTCAAAGCTGTTTTTTTTAAGTGCATGTGTAAATTCCTAAAGGATGAGGTAAGACGGGTCAATAAAGTCTGTTTATTTAAGCAATTGAAGTGATGTCTGTAAATTCATCTGTTGTTTTTATTACACAAGGCTAAAAGCTGCGCATGACGCACCCCTCACCGACGCTAATC
>DZDC01000036.1:0-15823 GCA_022736595.1 Draconibacterium orientale
AAAAAAGGCTACAAGTGCAGCCTTTTCCAATTAAGTAGGTTTACCTCTATTTATCTGAAACGTTTTTCACGGTTTCCAAAAGGAAATCCCAGAATTTTTGAACGGTTTCGATGTTTACTTTTTCGTCTGGAGAGTGAGGATAACGAATGGTAGGTCCAAAACTGATCATATCCCAATTAGGATAAACATCGCCAAGTAGTCCGCATTCTAAACCAGCATGAATGGCTCTAATTTCTGGTATTTTACCGTATTTATTCTTGTAAATATGTTGCATTTCGGTGAGAATGGGCGAATTTGGATTGGGTTTCCAACCTGGATACCCGCCTTCAAGATTCACATCAGCGCCTGCCAATTCAAAAACGCTTTTAAACATTTCGCCCAAATCATCCTTGGCCGAATTTACCGAACTTCTCAACAAAGCAGCAATAAGCACTTGGTTTCCTTTGGATTGCACGATAGCCAAATTGGTTGAAGTTTCAACCAAACCAGCCATATCATCGCTCATACGCATCATACCATTGGGGGCCGCTTGAATGGATTTGATGATTCTCCACATGCTGTCTTCATCCATCATTTGAGCAGGAGCGGCCACTTTTTTAGCCGAAAATTTCAAATCTGGCTCCTTAACATGAAGCTCATTTTTCACCATTTCTTCAAATTTGGCCAAACATTTCATCAATTCATCGGTACCCACTTTAGGCAAAAGACACACTGCAAAGGATTCGCGAGGAATGGCGTTGCGAAGGCTTCCACCCTGAATACTTGCAATGCGAAGACCATGTTTTTCGGCAGCTTTTTTGATGAACCTAAACAAAATCTTATTGCTATTGCCACGACCTAAATGAATATCTACACCAGAGTGACCTCCTTTTAAACCAGTTACAGCTAGTTCTATTCCTTCCATTTCAGCAGGAACTGCTTCCAGTTTTACATTGAAAGTAATGGCAGCATCTATGCCACCTGCACAGCCAATATACAATTCACCTTCGTCTTCAGAGTCAAGGTTCATCAGAATATCGCCTTTCAAAAGACCTGGTTTTAAGCCAAAAGCTCCCGTCATCCCTGTTTCTTCATCGCAAGTAAAAAGGGCTTCAAGAGGTCCATGAGGAATATTTTTAGAAGCCAAAAGCGCCATAGACGCAGCCACTCCCATTCCATTATCAGCTCCAAGAGTAGTTCCACGAGCGGTTACCCATTCACCATCAATATAAGCGTCAATGGGATCGGTTTTGAAGTCGTGTTTAGTATCACTATTTTTCTGAGGAACCATATCCAAATGGCCTTGAAGAATAATGCCCTTTTTCTTTTCCATACCTGGAGTAGCTGGCTTGCGAATGATGATGTTACCTACTTCATCCTTAATGGTTTCAAGGCCTAAGCTTTTTCCAAAATTCAACATAAATTCTTGAATTTTGTCTTCGTGCTTCGAAGGACGCGGCACTTGGGTTAAACTGTAAAAATGGCTCCAAATTTCTTTGGGTTCAAGGTTTAAGATTTCTTTACTCATGCTTATCGTGTTTTAAAATTAATAATTGTAAAAAAAGAATAATCAGGAAGGTTCTGATGTAAAAATTAGGTTGGCTAAAGTACAATATTTGAAATTGAAATATTGACTTTTTTAAACAAAAAAATGGTCATATCTATTGACAGAAATGGCCATTTATTTTTCAATGAAAGAATTTATTTCTTATTTGGAAGATCTAATCCGTAACCATGTTTACGGTCAACTGCTTTCAATACAAAGCTAAGGATAAAGGCTAGAACGCCAAAACCAGCAAAGATTAATTCAGTAACAGTATAATTATACTTTACACCTTCAACTCCAGCTGAAATTTGCTCTGAAACACCTGGATTTGAAGCAGATAAAGCCCAGCCTATTAAGATAGGAACTGCAAGTAAACCAATATTCTGAATCCAGAAAATCAAACCATAAGCTGATCCTAAATAACGATCTTCAACAATTTTTGGAATGGAAGGCCACATGGAAGCAGGAACCAAAGAAAATGCGGTACCTAAAACCACAATAATAAGAATAGCTACAGTGGCACTGAATGATTCAGCAGGAATCAAAGCAAATAACAAATGGCTTATGGTTAATAAAATAGCTCCAAAAATCATCATGGTGGCTCCTTTTCCTTTGACATCTAAGAAGTATCCAATGATGGGAGTTAAAATCATAGCTCCAATTGGAAAATAACTAAAATAGGCAGCAGCATCAATAATACTCACATTAAGTTTACTGGCTAGCATATCAGTAGCAAATTTTTGAAATGGAAAGATTGCTGAATAGAAAAGAACGCAAAGACTTGCAATTGCAAGAAAACCCGGATTGGTAATAATTTTTCCAAGGTCGCTAATCTTAAATTCGTCTTCAGGGCTGGTTCCAGTATCACCCGTTTGCTTATCTAAGGCACGATCCATAAAAGTATAAATAAAGAAGGTAATAAAACCAATGGACAAGAATGCTAAACCCATATAAACTGCATTAGAGGGACCTCCATTTTCTGCAGAACCAAAGATAGGTGATAAACGAAATACTGCAAACACTCCTAAACGAGCAATGGCCATTTCAAGACCCATAGCTAAAGCCATTTCTTTGCCTTTAAACCACTTAACAATAGTTTTGGAGACAGTAATACCTGCCATTTCTACCCCTACTCCGAAAATTGCAAATCCTAGAAAGGCAAGCTTTGCAGAAGAAGGCACTACAGTCCAAAATGAACCTAAAGAATTAGCTAAATTAGAAGCAGCAAAGGCATCTGTTAGAGCATAAAATTTGATAAATGCACCCAATACCATCGTAATACCAGCAGTGATAAGAGTAAATCGAATTCCCATTTTATCTAGAATTACCCCAGATAAAATCAAGAAGAACGCAAATACATTGAGAAAAAACTCTGAACCTCCTAGCATTCCAAATACCTCTGGAGTCCATTTATAAATCTTTTCCATTTCAGTTTGAAATGGCGCCACCACATCTACGAAAAAATATGCAAAAAACATGGTCGTAGAAATGAGTAAAAGTGCAATCCAACGAGCAATTTGAGAATCTCGTAATGAAGCTTTTATTGTTTCCATAAAAAATTGTTTAATTGTTTACCTGTTTATAAAAATAAGGTGCTAAAGTATAAAAATATAAGTACGCAAATAGTAACCTTTTGAAATATTTTCAACCATGTATATAGGATAAATCTCGTACATCAAAAGTCCTAATTTCCGCTCCTATTAGCATTCGTAAAAACCCAAATTCATCAATTCCTAATATTTTACCTTCAACGATTTTTTCATCAATTTTGTAATTTTTCCATTGGTTTTTACGATACAGTTTACCTAAATAATCATCAATTAATTGCTTGTATTCTTGATTATTAATCATGCTATAACGTTTTTCAAGATGATGCAGTATTTTTTCAAACACTTCGTCTAAAACAACGGAATGATTGCAAATTTGAATCAACGAAATTGGATTTATTAGTGAATCTTCAAACTGCAGTTGATTTACATTGATACCCATTCCTACAATCGAGTTTTCAACTAAATTTCCGTTCAATTGATGTTCAATAAGTATCCCTGCCAATTTTTGGTCTGAATAATAAATATCATTCGGCCACTTAACTTGAAGCAAACTAGGATTCGGCACCAATTCCTGCAACGCATCAATGATAGACAAAGAAAGGGCTGCTGATAGTTTAAATTGATCAATGGCTTGTAAATAAGTATGTTGCAAAAACAAACTAAAAAGCAGATTTTGACCTTTTTCACTTTCCCACTTGCTTCCTGCTTGACCCATTCCCTGGGTTTGAAAAAGGCATCGTACAATTCCATTATTCGACCAATCTCCACCATTAACCTTTTCTTTTACAAAGCTTTGGGTTGAGTTACACGTTTCCAAAAAAATGCTGTGCCGAAATAATTTTGAGGTCATTCAAATCTAAAAAATGGTTAAAACTCGCTTCCTTTGCGTCCAAAGTAGGTTACGCCTTGCAGGACTGACAAAATTAGTTAATTTTGCACCTTATTATAAATTTATAGATGATTAAGAAGAAGATTAGTTCAGATAAGATGGCCGCATTAGTGGTGGAAGCCATTGAAGATCGTAAAGGTGAAAACATTAAAGTATTGGATCTTAGAAAATTGGATCATGCTGTTACCGATTTTTTCGTAATATGTGATGCTCAAAGCAGCACTCAAGTTAATGCAATTTTTGAAAGTATTGACGAAAAAATTAAGAAAAAATTGGGCGAGGATCCTTATGCTGTTGAAGGCACGCAAGAAGGTTTATGGATTTTGATGGATTATGTAAACGTTGTGGTACATATTTTTAAACCCGAAACCAGAAATTTTTATCGACTCGAAGCACTTTGGGCCGATGCAAAATCAGTTAACATTTAATTGAATTAAAACGGATGGATCAAAACGAAAATAAAAATCAAGACAAAAATCCAAATCCATTTAAAAGTCCCAATCCTAAAAAGGGCTTTAATTTTTACTGGATTTACGGTATCATCATCGCTGTATTCATTGGATTACAATTTCTAGGCTCCAATGTTCCTACTGAAAACCTCATTCAGAAAGGCCAACTCATCGAAATGCTGCGCAAAGGCGATGTGGCCAAACTCATTATTGTAAACAAAGATGAGTATGCTGAAGTTTACGTAAAGCCAGAAGTTACAGGAAATTACGAAAAGCTAAAAGATCGAAGCAGTAGCCCATTTGGCGGCAGCAATCCCCATTTTATTTACAATGGCGACCTTGAAAACATGGGTGAACTTATAGATAAAGTTCAAACAGAGCAAGGCATAGCTGAAAATGAACGAGTTTACATTACCAAAGAAAGCCGTGTTGACTATACAGGACAAATCATTAGTTGGCTTTTACCTTTAGGGTTGATTATCCTTTTTTGGGTTTTCATTATGCGTCGTATGGGAGGTGGAGCTGGTGGTGGCGGAGGCCAGATTTTCAATATTGGAAAATCCAAAGCACAGCTTTTCGATGGAAATTTAAAAGTCAATGTCACTTTTAACGATGTAGCCGGTTTGGACGAAGCGAAAGTGGAGATTATGGAAATTGTTGATTTCCTAAAAAATCCAAAAAAATACACCGAACTGGGTGGAAAAATACCCAAAGGAGCATTGCTCGTGGGGCCTCCCGGAACTGGAAAAACATTAATTGCTAAAGCTGTTGCAGGCGAAGCCAAGGTTCCTTTCTTTAGCTTATCTGGAAGCGATTTTGTAGAAATGTTTGTGGGTGTGGGAGCAAGCAGAGTTCGTGACTTATTTAAAACTGCTAAAGAAAAAGCGCCTTGTATCGTGTTCATCGACGAGATTGACGCTATTGGACGTGCAAGGGGTAAAAACCAAATTACAGGGGCCAATGACGAGCGTGAAAATACTTTAAATCAACTTCTTACTGAGATGGATGGTTTTAGCGACAATGCAGGAGTTATCATACTGGCCGCTACAAACCGCGCTGATATTTTAGACCGTGCCTTGATGCGTGCAGGTCGTTTCGATCGTCAAATACATGTTGAATTGCCCGATCTAACTGAACGTGAAGCCATATTTAAAGTACATACTCAAAAACTTAAGGTTGACAAAAACCTTGATCTTAACATGTTAGCCAAACAAACCCCTGGTTTCTCAGGAGCTGATATTGCTAATGTTTGTAACGAATCGGCCCTTATTGCAGCGCGTAGAAATGGCAAAGAAATTATCAAACAAGACTTTATGGATGCCATTGACCGTATTATTGGCGGTTTAGAAAAGCGTTCAAAAATTATTACTCCCCACGAGAAAAGCGTGATTGCACACCACGAGGCGGGTCACGCTTCTGTAAGTTGGCTACTCGAACATGCCAACCCTTTGGTAAAGGTTACCATTATTCCAAGAGGTAGAGCTTTGGGAGCTGCTTGGTACTTGCCCGAGGAAAGGCAAATTACCACTTATGAGCAAATGTTTGACGAGATGACAGCAACCTTAGGAGGAAGAGCCGCTGAAGAACTTATTTTTGGTAAGGTTTCTACAGGTGCTTTAAACGACTTAGAAAAAGTTACTAAACAAGCATTTGCAATGATTGTGTACTATGGTCTTGACTCAAAATTGGGCAATATCAGCTATTACGATAGCAGTGGACAGCAAGAATATTCTTTCTCGAAACCATATTCTGAAAAGACTGCTGAATTAATTGACAATGAGGTACATCGGATGGCTGAGGAAGCTTACTCAAGAGCCAAAACCATACTTTCAGATAACATCGATAAGCTTAAACTTTTGGCTACCAAACTACTTGAGGAAGAAGTAATTTTCGCTGAAGACGTAGAAAGTATTTTTGGCCCTCGCCCCTATGGCGACCGTCAATTGGAAACCGCTCGTGATGTAAGTAGAGAATACAAAAGCCAAAAAGAACGTAAAAATTCCGCTTCTGAAAAAGAGGAGATTTCAACCGAAAGCCAAGATCAACCTGACACCACTAATCCTTAATAATTAACTCATGTCAGATACCACCTCCCGTGAACAAATACTAAAAAGGGTGCGCAATGCTAGCATGAAACCCATCGAAAATCCATATTCTGATGTGGATTTAGATTCTAATGTGTATATGGAATCGGAGGAAGATTTGGAGGTGATTTTTGCCGAGGAGTTATCCAAAGTAAATGGACAGTTTATTTATTGTGAAAATGAACAGGAGTTAAGGATTATTCTGCACAGTATTTTTGTTCAAAATCAGTGGACTTCTGCATTGGTAAAAGATGCCGGAATTTCAAATATTCTGGATCAAATCAAAATTCAAAGTTTTGGCAAGCTTTCAGATTATACCAAAGTTGACGTAAGCCTCTCCTCTTGTGAAGCTTTGATTGCCCGCCTTGGAAGTGTTTTGGTGAGTTCTGCAAACAAGCTCGGAAGAAGGGTTAACTTCATTGGAGATACTCATATTGTACTTGCTCATAGGCATCAAATAGTTGAATCAGTAAAGGATGCCATGAAACTTATGGAAGAAAAATACGGTAAAACATTGCCCAGTATGGTCAGTGTGATGACGGGTCCTAGCCGAACAGCCGATATTGAAAAAACCTTGGTAATGGGAGCCCATGGGCCAAAACAATTGATGGTAATCCTTTGTGAAGAGAATTTTTTTGATGTTGTTGCCCCATAAAAATCAATACCAAACTTAAAACTGCTGATGAAGAAAACCAAAGAAATTATTACCCGAACCATCACCGGAACTGCTTTGGTTCTTGCAATTCTGTTTGCCATTATTTCTGGAGGGCTTTATTTCTCAGCCTTCTTTTTACTTATTGCTGTTTTGGGTGCATTCGAGTATTTTCGAATGTTAAAAGGCTCCACTTCAAACCCTCAAATAATTGTAGGTACTCTTTTTACTGCCTTAACCTTTATTCTATTAAGTTTGGCAGCCCAAAACTATATTCAGTATAAATACTTGTTTATTATCGTTTTAATGTGGTTTTTCATTCCTATTCGAGAGCTTTATCGTAAGCAAGAAAATCCCATTGCCAATATTGCAACCACTCTTTTTGGAATCATCTATTTAGGAGTTACTCTGGGATTAATCCAATTTATGTTTTTGCCTCAAGGCACTCCACATCCTTATATTTGGGTTTTGGCCATGTTTGTAATTTTATGGACTTCAGATACTTTTGCTTATCTAAGTGGTATTAGATTTGGAAAACACCGACTTTTTGAACGTATTTCACCTAAAAAATCATGGGAAGGATTCTTTGGTGGATTAGCGGCATCATTGGTTGCAGGATATTTATTCTCACTATTTTTTATTGAATTTCAATTGTGGCAATGGCTTGCCTACGCATTGATTATAAGCGTTGCTGGAGTATTTGGCGATTTGGTGCAAAGCCTATTTAAACGTAGCCTAGGAATCAAAGACACGGGCACCATTCTACCCGGTCATGGGGGAATACTAGATCGGTTTGATGCAGTATTTTTTGCTGTTCCCGCTGCCGTTGCTTTTATTTGGTTTTTTATATAGCTTTGCATTTCTAAATTCACATATATGAAATTTCACAAAGAAGGCTACAGCACCTCCACAAAGTTTTTCCTAATTGTCTTTGTTTTAATGGGAATCTTGCACTATTTTATTCCCTTTGAAGGCTTTTTTGCCGCTTTACTTGTGCTATTGGATATTGCCGCTTTGGTGTTTCTATTTCTTGTGCTTTTCTTTTTTCGTTATCCAGACTTTAAAGTTGAACAAAACGAAAACCATATCATCTCACCCGCCGATGGCAAAATAGTTGTAATTGAAAAAACCGTAGAAACTGAGTTTTTGAAGGAAGAACGTATTCAAGTTTCTGTTTTTATGTCTCCATTAAATACCCACATGAACCGCTACCCTATTTCAGGGGAAATGGTTTATCATAAATATCACAAAGGCTTGTATTTAGTGGCTTGGGATCCAAAATCGAGCACCGA
The DNA here is from genome assembly GCA_022736595.1 of Draconibacterium orientale. Classification (GTDB taxonomy): domain Bacteria; phylum Bacteroidota; class Bacteroidia; order Bacteroidales; family UBA1556; genus UBA6267. The sequence continues at coordinate 8,442 of DZDC01000036.1, forward strand.
CAACGAGCGCAATACCATTGTTGTAAAAACTAAAAAAGCCTCCATTTTAATAAGACAAATTGCAGGAGCTGTGGCACGTAGGATTCGTTGGTATGGAAAAGTAGGAGATCAAGTAACTCAAGGCGACCAACTGGGATTTATTAAATTTGGATCTCGGGTAGATTTATTTTTGCCTTTGGATGCTAAAATCGAAGTAAAACTTGATCAAAAAGTATTTGCTGGAAAAACCATCATTGCAAAATACTAGCTCGTTTCGAGCTTTTCAATCCATTTTTCTTTAATTCCTTTTGACATAAGCATCATACTTATAATGGAAATATAATGTCCAATATCGTTGTAATTAAGGTAATTATCGTCGATATTGATTTTCGAAAGCTGAAAAAATACGGAACTAAAGCTTAATAAAATACCGGTAATTACCAGAGGATGAACTTCGATAATTCGCAACCAATGTGCCACTACAATCAAAAAAACTAAACTTACCAAAGTGTCGATCATCATATAGAAAAATACCTGATAATAGATCGATAGAAAAAGCATTGGTAATCCTTTAAATACAAAAAAACGAAGTACCCAGACATTGGCTTTGAGTCGATATTCAGCAATGAGAGAAAAGACCAGTGCGAAATATAGGAAAGTCCATGAAATGTAGCGAAGTTGTTCCATCTGCTCTTCAAACCCATGATACAGCGCTCCAAAAAGCGCTGAAAGCCCCATAAATAAAAAGAAATAGCTCCACAATTGATTGTAATTTCTTTGCTGAAAGAAAAAAAGTATTGCAAAAAGAAATAAGATGGTGTCGCTGATCATTAAACCTACATTGAATTATTGGGGCAAAAATAAGAATATTATCCAACCGATTTATGATCCAACTCCCCAATGATTCGATTTACATCTTCTTGCGTCGATTGAAGTTTTAATTTGCAGAATTCTATTAAGGACGAGGACCTTTTAATTTTGGCAGAAATTTCGTCAATTCCAATGTTACCTGCTTCAAGTTCGCCTACTAATTGCTCCAATTCGAGCATGGCTTGATCATAAGATAGATTTTCAGTTTTCATAATTTTCTATTTTTTCAATAATACTTTCAATTTTTCCCTCATTCCAAACGGTGGTAATTCGATCGCCTGGTTTGGGCTTGGCCTGTTCGTTCAAGGGTTTACCGTTCCAAAAAGTAAGAGAGAATCCCCTTTTAAGAAGGCTTTTTGGATTTAGCAATTTCACTTTTTCTTCTATATGTTGCAATATAACTTGCTTATTTACAAAGTATTGTTTAACAAGCAGGGCTTGCTTATCTTCCTTTTGACGCAACTGATCAAAAGCTATCTGAAGCATCTGATTCAAGTTTTGATGTAATGCTTTTTGAGCTTGCCGCAATCTTCGATCGGCACTTTCAACAACGTTTTTCGAGAGTGGTTTAATGGATTGTAAATACCTATTTAGTTTATCCAAATCAGTTCCAATTCTATTCATAGCCGAAAATTGAATCTTATGCGATAACAGTTGTAATTTGTGTTGTTGAAAAGCTAAACTGGTATGCAAATGCTTGACAAGGGTATTTTGATAATCTGTAATTTTCTGAGCCTGATATTCAAATTGCCGAAGAATAAAATAAGCCAAATCAGTGGGTGTAATGGGATTGTAATTGGCCACCATTTCAACGACAGTTTGATTGGTTGAATGGCCTATACCCGAGATCACGGGCAAAGGAAAAGTAGCGATGGCTGATGCAAGTTGAAAATCATCGTAGCACGAAAGCCCCACATCTCCCCCGCCCCCACGAATGATGGCTACGGCGTCAAAATGGTGCTTCACCTTGCGAATGCGATCCAACTGCGAAATAATGGAATCCACGGCTGCATCGCCCTGAAGAAGCGAAGGAAACAACATATAAAATAGACCAAAGTTGCGTTTGTTAGATTCAATAATGTTCACAAAATCGCTGTATCCTTTACTGCTTTGCACCGAAATAATAGCAATACGCTGAGGTACCGTGGGCAAAACTAAGGTCTTATTCTGATAAAAAAGACCTTCAGTTTTTAGCCTATCAATGCATAATTGCCGGCTCACCGCCATTTGCCCCAACTCATACTCAGCATCAACATCCTCAATTTGAAGGGTAAGGCCATGTACTGCATCGTGCTTTAATCGTGCAAAGAACAACAAATTCATGCCGTCTGAAAGGGGTTTCCCAGTAACTTTCACGAAGTTAGCATTGATCTGATTATAAAAATTGGACCAAATAATGGCTCGTATTTGAGCTTTAACCACCCCATCTCGCTTTTCAGCTAAATCGGGATAACAGGTATTTCGGTGGGAATAATAGTTTAATTTAACCAGCTCAGCCTTAATCCAATAGGCATGAGTATAGTTGCGGTTAATGACCGAACTAATGCTATCCATAAGCTCTGATAAGGTGTAAAATTTCTTCTCCAATGTAAATTGATAAGTTGAATTGAATAGCAAAGATAAGTTTTAAATTTTATTGTAATACTGATGATACATTCAATATACTCCAATTTCAGATTTACCTCATGAACTATTTTCATGCTATATCAACATTTACCATTGTAAAATTATATTTTAGTTTGGATTAAAATAAAATTACAATTGGTATAAGTGGTGGGAAGCGATTATCTATCTTTGCAAACTGATTTTTATTTTAATTGATAACTGCAAATAATTTATGAAGCGAAAACAAAAACCTCTTCCATTGTTAAAAGAGCTCATTGTTGAAAAATGTGGTAGCGAAGGATTTTCCATAGCGCGCCATGAAGGGAAGGTGGTTTTTATGGCCTTTGCTGCTCCAGGTGATGTGGTGGATGTGCAACTTACAAAAAAGAAAAACCAATATATGGAAGGGAAAGTGGTTCATTACCATCAACTTTCTGAAAATAGAATAGACCCTAAATGTGAACATTTTGGAGTTTGTGGAGGATGCAAATGGCAGCACCTACCTTACCTTGCACAAGCTGAATTTAAGCAGCAACAAGTGAAAGATCATCTTGAGAGAATTGGCAAAGTAGATTGCAGTAATATCTTACCCATCATTGGCGCACCCGACGAATATTATTACAGAAATAAGCTAGAATATACCTTTTCCAACAAAGCTTGGCTAACAGATTTTAGTCGCGAAATTGATTTTAATGATCGAAATATGAATGCTCTCGGCTTTCATATTCCTGGACTTTTTGATCGGGTTTTGAATATAAATCAATGCCATCTTCAACCTTCGCCAAGTAATGAAATTCGATTGTCGGTAAAGCAATTTGCAGATAACCATGCGTTTACATATTTTGATATACGAAAGCAAGAAGGCTTTCTTCGGAATCTTATTGTCCGCATGTCAATCACAGGAGAGTTGATGGTAATTGTGGTTTTTTATCACGAAAACATTGAAAATAGAGAACTGCTACTTAATCACCTTTTGACTTCATTCCCACAAATTACCTCTTTAATGTACGTTATCAATGCCAAACCCAATGATAGCATTAGCGATCAAGAGGTAATCCTATTTTCTGGCAAAGACCACATGATGGAAAAAATGGAAGATTTATACTTTAAAGTTGGACCCAAATCCTTTTATCAAACCAATCACAAGCAGTCCTACGAATTGTATAAAGTGGCCCGTGAAATGGCTGCCCTTACAGGTACCGAGCGGGTTTATGATTTATATACTGGCACTGGAACCATTGCCAATTTCGTAGCGCGCCAAGCCAAGGAAGTTATTGGAATTGAATATGTTGAACCAGCCATTGAAGATGCTAGAATCAACTCCGAAATTAATGGAATCACAAATACCCAATTTTTCGCAGGGGATATGGTAAAGGTGTTAGACGATCAATTTGTGGACACCTATGGCAAACCAGATGTAATCATCACCGACCCACCAAGGGCTGGCATGCATCCTAAAGTGGTAGAGCTCTTAAGTCGAATTGAAGCTCAACGTATTGTTTATGTGAGTTGTAACAGTGCCACTCAAGCCCGTGACGTACAATTACTTTTGGAAAAATATGATGTAGCTGCCATTCAACCGGTGGATATGTTTCCTCAAACCCATCACGTAGAAAATGTGATATTACTTACTTTAAAAAAATTATAACATGGAAATATCAAATATTATTATTGGCAAAACCTATTCATTAAGAGTAAACCGATTTGTGGAATTTGGCTGTTACCTTGATGCCTTAAACTTAGGCGAAATCTTAATGCCCAAGCGATATTTTCCAGAGGGTTTGAAAGAAAATGATGAAGTGGAGGTTTTTGTTTATCGCGATTCAGAAGACCGACTCATCGCTACCACCGAGAAACCATACATCCAAGTTGGTATGTTTGCTCCATTAAAAGTGGTGTCGGTGAGCAATGCCGGAGCATTTATGGATATGGGTTTAACCAAAGACCTGCTTGTACCCCATTCCGAACAATATTTAAAAATGAATGTGGGTGAAACCCATGTTGTATTTGCTTACGTAGATGCTGATACCGATCGAATTGCAGGTTCATCCAAGCTAAAACAATTTTTACCTTTGGAACCTCCTCACTACCAAACAGGTGAAGAAGTGGACATTATGGTGTGCCAAACAACTCCTTTGGGATATAAAGTACTCATTGAATTCAAACATTGGGGAATGCTTTATTTTAATCAAATCTTTACCGATATTCAAATTGGAGACCAACACAAAGCCTACATTACCAAAGTAAGAACTGATGATAAAATTGATCTAAGCCTCACTCCTCACGGTGGTGAGCATATTGATGATGTAGCCCGAATGATATACAAAGAATTAGAAAAAACTCCTTTTATCGCTTTACACGACAAAAGTAGTTCTGAGGAAATCAAAGATCGTTTTCAGGTTAGCAAGAAGGCCTTTAAAAAAGCCATTGGAGCCCTTTATAAAAATCGATTGATTGTGATTACTGAAGAAGGAATTAGCTTGGTACGAAGACGCGCAAGATAATTTACTACCTCATTAAATACATTTTCCCAAACTCTTTCTTGAAGTATTGATCGGCAGAAGTACTTCTTAATTCAATGCTTTCACCATTAATTTGGGTAATCACCCGATAAAGGTAAACGCCATTAGCCAGTTGGTCGCCATATTGATCCTTTCCATCCCAAGCATAATCAGTAATATTACGGCCTATATGCAAAGATCCCAATTCCGACATATCAATTTCTCGCACTACTTTGCCTGTAACTGTCATGATTTGAATTTTCATGTAATCAGGTAATTGCGAACCCGTAAGTGTAAAAACAAAGTGCGTTTTATCGCTGAACGGATTGGGCCAATTTAAAAGATAGGTGATGGTGGATTTGTTGATTACTTCAAATCGAATTCGATATCCATTATCGCTTGAAGGATTCAAGGTACCATCGGTGGCTAAAATTTGTAAATCATAAATATCATCAGCCAGTTTTGGCCGATAAATTACCACGGCACTATTGTCGGGCAAAGCAGCCGGAATAAATTCTAATTCATCAGCAATACTTTGAAAATAAACCACAGAATAGTTTAATTCTGATCTTTTCTTAATATAAACTTTAAAGTTGGAGGTATCGTTGATTGCAATAAATTTATTTTCATCTTTAAGTCGAATGAGGATTTCTGGTCGTGCCGAAACAATATCTTCATCCATAATGTAAACCCCATCAAAAGTAACATCCAACAATGGGTTCTCTTTATCTTGTTTTAGATAAAAACCCAAATCACCCTTATTGTTGATATGCGATAATTCCAATTGGTCATAAACCCCTGTTTCCAAATTGATGGGATTGATCTCGAAATTAAGATAATTTCTTCCTCTCAAACTTGTGGTAGCAAATTTGATAGAATCAATGACATATTCGCTAGCTGCAAGAGGTTTAAGTCGGTAGTCCTTCTGAAATAAAACCATCCCTGTTTGATCTATAATCTGTGAGCGAACCAACAAACTATCCATTTCTACATCGCTTATATTTTTATATGCAAGACTTACCCTTAATGTATCGCCTCTTTCAAGGCTATCGGCATAGAAGCTAAAATGAGTTTGTGGATCAATGGCAACTTCTCCTACAGGTTGATACAACAACTGCCAATAATCGAGGTAGCTTGGGGTTCGATTGGTATTATCACGCATATTGCAAACCAATCTACAATAGGGATACACATCGGCATTCATAAGGTTGTTTAATTGCGTAATTTCAAGGGAATCAGAAGAAATGTAATCAATTACAACATGCTCACTACCATCACTTTTAATACCAATTAATTGAAGCGAAACGGTATCTGTATTTACAGCATCGAGGCTATGTTGCGACCATCTCAAACTGTTCCATTTTTTACTTGGACCGATGATGGGCGAAGTAATTTTTCCCTCTTTCCAATTGGTAACAATACTATCATTCAGAATGACCATCTCACTTGTAGTAGATGCCACCAATTCATTAGCATTATGTAGCTCTCCTTTGGTTCCATAGATGATATACGGAATGTTATTTGGAATTGTACGTATGTAATTGGAACCAATGCTATCAATCGATTTGTACAAAAATTCGGGCCAACCATGCGTATTGGGATTGCCAAAGCTCATTGCCATAACTTTGTATCCATTTGGTATTTGAGCAATAAAATCAACAATACGTTGATGCCATGTATCGGCTGTTATAATCCCTAAACCTTGAGCTGTTAAATCGGTGGTTACCGTTGGAAATTCAATGGCAGGATAATCATAACCGTAGCAGTGCAAATTGTTGTATTGAGAGATGCCCCAACCATTTCCGTCAGACCAAGTTAATTGAGCAGATACAGGATTAAAAACATAAAATTTGATTCCACCTTTATCGGGTGGAATGCAAGACCACGCTCCTAAAATACTATTATTCATCCTTAGATAAATTTCGGTCCAAGGAACATTGGGGTATATACCCGTTTGACCTACAATGGTTTGCAAGTCATTGACATATTTATAAGTTCGGTTAATCTCATCAAACTTGGTCAATTGGTAACCATTATTCTTAAACTGATAAAAATGAGCCTGAGACCATCCTTTTTGACCGTTCATATATTGAAAAGAACTCTGCCTCCAATTAAAGGATTTTGAAGCACTTGAATCGAGGCTAACACGCCAATAATAAACCGTTCCGTCTTGCAAATTGAAAGGCAGTTGCCACTCAATTACTCCACCCGAACTTTGAATTATAGTACTTTGTTTAAAAGGCGAATTAAAATAATGATTGGTATCAATCTCAAAAATATAGTTCAACAAGGGTGTAAAAGGATAATAAGTGGAAGCCTTGAGTTTAATATTTGATTCACCTACGATTGAAAATTCTGCAGGATAAACAGGGCTTAAATCTGCAGCTTTTATAATAAAGCTAATACTGATGCTATTATTAGTCTCAT
>DZDC01000036.1:15923-20733 GCA_022736595.1 Draconibacterium orientale
GTTGGGCTATTTACATTTTGAAAGTTTTGTACAACATTCTTCATAATTGTGCCTACTCCCTCGCCATAGCTTTTGTAGGCTAATCCTTTGTAAAAATCGCTGCTGTAAACATTCAAATCAGAAATATTTGCCTCCGATACAGATGCAATATATCCAATCATCCCCTTATCGCGAATAAGAACAAATTCTTCAGCGCTATTGACCATCCACGTTCCTGTATTTTGAAATATATCACCCGCATAGCAACTGTTGGCCAATAACAAAGGATATTTTCCATAATTGTCATACTCCGAAGGATTGTCGATACTAATATCGAATCCTATACCTGCAGCATGCCCATAAAATGTCATGAGCCCTACTCCATTATTTACATATTCTTTAATTAAAGTACTAAGATTGATTTGAATGGGATCGGAGGTGGTTTTGAAAAAAGTAGAAACCGTGCCTCCCATCAAAGTATCCTCAATAATGCGCTCATAGTTTGCCAAATAATCACTGATATTATTTTGTTCGCTGGCAGTGCTTCCTCCACTAAAATGAAGCACTTGCTTTCTCCACAGATCATAACTTTGCGAAGGATGAGTTTCGTGCAACTTGATCTTATCAAGGTACAAATCCACATGATCTAAGGTTCGGGCTGCCAATCGACCTATCGGAATTGCAGGAGTGTAAAGCGTATCAACCAGTCCACTGATCATATAAATATCCGAAGGAGGCTCTCCGTATGTAGGCACGAGTGTATTGAGCCATAATGAATTATCTTTTCTAAAATGGCTAGAACGATACGCTTTTCCAATGATAAACAAACCTTTAAATTGTTGATATCCATAGACATTGCCCAACTCATGAATAAAGTTACGTACCGAAAGTGGATGCTTCTTTACACCATAACTATATTGATCATACAACGTTTCTACATCGATTAAAAGAACATTATAACCCACACTATTTCTATAATCTTTGTAATCCTTTACATTACTGTAATTGGGATCCGTGACCATTAAACTAGCATGTGAAATTATAATATAATCGGCAGATGGATTTAATTGGCTTAGTTTGATAAACTTGGCATTGGCACTTACAGGATTTATCCAACTTGGGGTTTTAATGGATGATTCAGAAGTAATATAACAATTTTTACTTCCACTTTGATTGGAAATCAATACCTGATAATTGCTACCATTTTTAGTAACTACAACTTTTTGATTGTTATCAATATCGTAGAACACTGGATTATTACCGCCATTGAAATTAGTAAGATTCAAATAGGTTTTTGTCTGAGGTGAAGCATTGTCAATCTTCATCGAAAACTCACTAAGACCCTCTAAATTAGGTGTATGCGGATATACAATTCTAACAAATGGCACCGCAAAACGATCTGCTGCACTACCTAAATCATTGATACTGCTGTAGGTAATGGTTGTATTATTCGCATTTAAATTTGCTGGAATTAGGCTTTCTGCAAACTTAATGGTTTTATAGCCGATGTACAATGTATCATAGGTATTGCCCGCAACTTGTATTCGAGTATGATGATCAAATATAGACGTACTTCCTGATCCTGATCCCGAGGAGAATTCAAAATAGGCTGTTGCCAAAGGCCCCAATGTGTAAGCATTCTTTGTTTTTACGTTGTAGGTCGCTGATGAACCCAAAGTAATTGCCCAGGCAGTCCAACCTTCACCCGCATCATATATAGGACTGTTAATATACAAACCCGCGCTATAATCTTTTCTTCCATCAAGGTACATATTCGAAAAAACAGACTTGGAATCGTACCAAAAATAAGGAGACTCTGTAAAATCAGCATAATTAGTGGCTGTTTGCAAACTTACTCGCTTATTATTAATCAAGGAGTTCCAAGTCAGATAGTAATAGGCCGTATCCGTAAACAAGCTATAGTATTTATTTCCTACATTATCTGGAGATTCATAAAGCCTTGCATCAAGCCAGCCGTCGTTATTCATACCATAAAACTCAATATAATCGGTACTCGAAAAGACGCCAGAAGATTCATTATGAACGTATAGTGCCACTTCTTCTCCTCTTCCAAAAACTTGAAAATTTCTTGGGTTATTGATATTGGAGAGCGGCACTCCGGCAGCAAGAAGCTGTGCATGGGTAAGCCTATAAACTCCATTTTGAACTACTGGAAATTTGTAATAACTCTGGTTGTAATTAATCCATTCATTGCCTAATGGCTGCGCAACTATAGTTGGTAAAAATCCTAAAAAAGGAATAAGTAAAAGTACTTTTGCAATGGTTTTTAAAAAATATCTTTTTGCCATAGAATTAATTTTTTTTCGAGTTAAAACTATAATGCAATGAAATAACATTTGAATAGAGGGCTATCGATTGGTTACCTATGTCAGTAAAGGCATAATCGATGCTTAACGATTGACGAATTACAACCCCAATGCCAATGGTAGGTTGAAAACTAGTGATGGTTCCTTGGATGGGATCGCTTACCTTTTGAAAATTTCCAATACCAGTCCTTAAAAATACCATCTTTTTATAATCAAACTCTAAACCCAAATGTGGATCAAGGTTAAAAGCTTTGGAGCTAATCAACACATTTCGCTGTCCGTCAGTGGTTAAATCCATATTCAATTCACCAAGAACTCCAAAGTTTTTTCCAAATGCATAGTAATAGGTTCCAGCGAAGATAAACTTTGGAAGTGTAATTTCAGTGCTATTTACAGGTATGGTATTTCCAGTTCTGGTAAACGTTTCTTTCATTTTTTCATCAAGCTCGTAACTCCAGCTATTGAACGTGGTAGTGATATCACGTCCCATAAAGGCCAACGACCAATTATTCCGTTTGTACGACAAGCCAAAATCAAGACCAAAACCCCAACCTTTGCCAAAGTCACCCACTTTACGATGAATGATTTTAAAATTTGTACCCCAACGAAGTCCTTCAATTTTAGTCAATCTACCATAGCTGAGAATAAATGCATAGTCAGCAGATGAAAACGAGCTCACTTTATCATAATTGACATTTCCTTGTCCATCAATAAGTTCACTTGTGTTAGGAATGTCATCCACGGCAAAACGCACCATTGAAATGGCTCCTGCACTTTGATTATTGAATTTTGCAGCAAATGCGCCATATTCATATTTTGCAATGCCTGCAAAATATTCTGAATGCATCAAGGCTATGGATCGATCGAAGGTTAAATGGGTAAGATTGGCTGGATTCCAATAGGCAGCATAGACATTTTCGTTGGAAGCAACTACAGCCCCTGACATTGCCAAAGCCCTAGCTCCCACACCTATAGATAAAAATTCGTTGCTATACTTTACCGTTTGGGCTGTGGCTGATCGCAGTAATCCAAAAGTAAAGATGAGCACGAAAACAATAGCTTTATTTTTGAGCACTCGCATTCAATTTTAATATTAATTTAAAACCCATACAGGTTTTGAAACGAGCGGTAAAGGTAAGACAAAGTATTAAAAGATAAAAGAATATTTATTATTCTCTTTATAGGCGTTTTTCACTGGATTGGCAAACATTTTCAGCATAATATCACGCTGAACTATGGGGTCTCCTTCAAGATTATCAATACTCTTTTGAAACATAGTATCAAAAATTTCCAATTGATCTTGGTCGTAAAATTCAGAAAATTGGCGGGTTTTATTCAACAAATCAGCTGCAATATAATTATTAGGCCAAAGTTTGTAATGACTATGAATAAAGCCATCAATATGCTCGGCTAGCTTTTTTATTTTATCGTTCTTGGGAATGTCTTTATCAATATTGCAAAGTACTTCAGAACCAATCACTTTGCCATAGCTCAGATGCACTCGTCCTTTATTTCCTATAAGGCCATTGTACATGCTATTAAAATCGTCTAAAGGACCCTTGGAAAAACTTCCAGTGGATTCTATGGAAAATAGTTCACGTATTTTGTCGTGTAAGCAGGGATCCAACTCATAGCTAATGGCAACAGGAACAATACGCAAATCCATGAAATCTTGCACAAAATCGTCGTTAGCAGACATTTGCAACATCTTTAGGAGACCTGGCTGAGTACTATCGTTTCCATCTTTGGTACGACCTTCGCGTTGGGCAATCCATACACTGCTTTCGCCTTCAAGAATTAATTTGCGTATGTAGGATGATAATTTTTTTGAATTTTCAAGCATTTGTTGCACGCTTGCATCCCGAATCACAACAAAACACTTATTTAATCGAGCTAAATCTTTAACCCAAGGTAAGGTTAAAAGATTGTTTCCAATGGCCATGGCTGTGGATTCAAAATCATTACCTAACGCTTTAAATATCGAGTAATTAACTACTAGAGAATCCATTACAATATTACGATGATTGGTAATGAATAGGTATTTATCGCTATGATTGCGGCTTAATTCTTCTTCAAAATCAAAAGTTAGTTCTGTAATACCAATGCTAATTAGCTTCTCTATTAATGTAATTACGAAATCAATCTGAAAATCCCTAAGGGTCTTGATACTCCTCACCCATTCCTTAGCCTCTTCTTCGCTAATTTCAGGTTTCATAAAACGACACATCCTAAAGAAATTAGGCTCAACAAGCAAGCGTTCAAGAACTTCTTGTAAATCTTCTTCCCTATAATATTGTATATCCGAATAATCGAGTTCCATAACGTTAACTTAAAACACCCATTGATTTTGATGTGCAAAGATAGATTTTTATATTATCCATCCGTTCAAAAAAAAAGTGTTGTTATAAAACCAGCACTTCTTTTATTTCAAATATTATTAATCTTTTATTTAGCATTACTAATTATCTGATTTCGATGGTATTCAATCAAGCCATCAATGGGTC
>DZDC01000037.1 GCA_022736595.1 Draconibacterium orientale
CAATACAACCTCAACCTTAGACGGTCTAAATTGAAAATTGTCATGTACTAAATATTTACTGATACAATTGTACACAGATATCTTGATTCAAATACTACAAACGGAACAAGGTTCTATCCATTAATAGTCCAACCCCAACTTGAAATAAATATAAGTAGTCCAATAGATTCCATCAACTGGAAAACAGAAGAGTTTACTTTTATTGCCAAAGGTGGTGAGCAATACCTTACGATTGGAAGTTTTGGAGAAGTCAGCAAGCTACCTTATAATATTTATCTATTTCTCGACGACATCTCCGTCATCCCTATCTATCCTGCCAATGCAGGAGATAATAAAAAACTATGCAAAGGCGATAGCATTTTGATTGGAGGTAACAACTATCAAGAGTATGAATACGTTTGGTTTAAAAAAGGAAGTGCGGATACACTTAGCCATCAGGGGCAGTTTTGGGTAAAGCCAGATACTGCAACTACTTACATACTGCATCAATACTATGAAAGCAAATATTTTTCGGCAGATTCGGTAGTGGTGGATGTGAGTTATTCGTATTGCAACAAAGAAAACAGCTTGTTAGTTTTCCCCAATCCAAGCGCAGGCGATTTTATGTTTCAGATGAAAAACCCAATTAACAGTGAGGTAAGCATAGAAATATTTGACATTCTTGGCAGGAAAGTGAAAGAGAGCAAGTTTACTACCGGCTCATATCGTTCTGATTATCCACTGAATATGACAGGCTTTAGCTCTGGAGCTTATTTTTATTGTTTGAAATACAATGAGGGGAGTTTTTCGGGGAGGTTGATGGTGGTGAGGAGGTAATCTCTTTACGTCTTTTATCAATTTACAATTTATCTCCATTTTTATTGAAAAAGTAAAGAGTTACTAATCAGTCACAAAATTAAGACCGTTGCAAGGCAAAATCTACTTCTATGATTTGGGCATTCGCAACAGTTTGATCAATAATTTTGCCCATCCCGACGACCGAATGGATATGGGGCAACTGTGGGAAAATTTTCTCATGATGGAACGCCAAAAACACCATCATTACAAAGGCACCCTTGTGAATCGATATTTTTGGAGAACTTACTCCGGTACCGAAATAGACCTTGTGGAAGAAATTGACGGCAAGCTCATGGGCTATGAATTTAAATGGGGAAACCGAAAAGTAAGAACCCCAAAAAGCTGGACTGAAACTTATGAGAATGCTCAATTTATGGTAGTTAACAAGGATAATTATCAGAGTTTTATTTTATAATCAAAAAGCAGTACTACTAAATCTAACCTATTTTGAATCAGCTAAAACATTAAATAGTAGCGATTTAAAACTTGAAAACAAGATAACCTTGAATTTTTCTGGTTGCCCCGAAATATTTGAGGTTAATTTTATGGTCGAGCATAATTTTTTTTTTAAATACTTCTCAATTTAGCCTATTTAAAGTCCGATGATGCAGCAATCAATAGCGATTTATCCCAAAAAACTAAATTAGAACTGCAAGGAAATTATCAGCTATAATGTAGCATCTGATGGTTAGAAAGCAATAATATAATTCGATAATGGAGACGTCCTTAAGCCCTAACCTCAGACTTATTCTTAATTTAGGTTTAAAAAAGCAAAACATAATATTCATAACTTCAAATAGTTACTAAAATAAATATTTTGTGGCTATGTAGCCTATTTTTTTATACTTTTCAGGCTCAAAATCTTATAACAAATCGTAGTCCATGGAAACAAAATTTACCAAATTATTAAACATTGAGCACCCCATATTGATGGCTCCAATGTTTTTGGTTTCAAACAAAGAGATGCTCAAAGCCGCCATCGACTCAGGTATTTTAGGAGCCATTCCCACTTTGAATTATCGAGACTTGGAACAACTTCGATCTGATATATTGGAGCTAAAGCAATATTCGGAGGGTAAAAAAGGCACATTTGCTCTGAACCTGATAGTGGTTGGAAATCCCTTTTTCCATGCTCACCTTCAAATCATAGAAGAAACCAAAGCACCTGTCGTTATCACTTCACTTGGAAATCCAGATGGAGTTATTTCAAAAGTGCACTCATATGGCGGCATTGTACTGAGCGATATTGTCAATCTAAAATTTGCAGAAAAAGCGGCAACAGCAGGAGCCGATGGCTTTGTAGTGGTTGGTTGTGGTGCAGGAGGACATGCGGGCAACAATAATTTATTTACCCTCATTCCAAGTTTACGAAGGTTATACCCAAATATGTTGATTGTGGCCGCAGGAGGTTTGGCCTATGGCGAATCGATGGTTGCAGCTTTAGCATTGGGTGCTGACGGAGTTTCCATTGGAACGCCCTTTATCACTTGCCGCGAGTCGAAAGTTAGCGCCGAATACAAACAGGCAGTTCTAAATGCTCGCATCGACGATATTGTCTTCACCCGCATTTTGTCGGGCAAACCCTCTGCAGTTATCAATACCGAGAAATTTCAAGAACTAGAAAAATCATTGCAAAACAACGACATGAACTTTGTTTCAGGCATGAAAATATTAAGTAAAGCCGACTATGGCAATGTGTACATGGCAGGTCAATCGGTGGAAGCAATTACTACTGAGACAACCATAGGTGAATGGATTACTGAATATATAAAGCGGGCTGAATCGGTTCAATTGAAATAAGCTTTAATACCGATGTTACTTTCAATATAGTCCAATTTCGACTTCGTCTTATTGGACTATTTTCAAGTATAATCGGCATTAACCATTGTAAATTTACAAAATAGTTTGGACTATTTTGTAAATACAATTGGTATAAAAATCGCAAGACGTATGCTCTGCATTGCTTTAGTCAGTTTGTGTTGAATAATTTGAGACCGTTGCAAAATTAAAAATTAGCAGAAAACCATGGTTCCTTTTACTTCATCTTCAAAAGCAATAAAAAGAATGGAACGCAAATAATCTTTACATTTTTTTCATAAAGAAAAAAACAAAAGCAAAAAAAAACTATTTTTGGGCACTTTAAAAATCAAACCTCAAGAAAAACATAAAACACAAATCTTCAGATGAACTTACATGAATATCAGAGCAAAGAAATTTTAAAATCTTATGGTGTATCAGTGCCTAAAGGTTATCTCGCCCTCACACCTGACGAAGCTGTTGAAGCTGCAAAAAAACTCACCGCCGAAACCGGTTACGAAGTATGGGCTGTAAAAGCACAAATACATGCTGGAGGCCGCGGTAAAGGAGGCGGAGTAAAAATTGCCAAAACCTTGGACGATGTACGTACCCATGCTTCCAATATTTTAGGAATGCATTTGGTGACTCCACAAACCAAAAAAGAAGGCAAACTGGTTCGCAAAATTTACGTTGAGCAAAACATTTTTTATGATGGACCCAGCCAACCTGCTGAGTTTTACATGAGTGTGATGCTTCACCGCGACAGTGGTAAAAACATGATTCTATACTCCCCCAAAGGTGGTATGGACATTGAAACTGTGGCCGAAGAAACTCCCGAATTTATATTTACCGAAATCATCGATCCTAAAGTAGGACTTACCGCTTTTCAAGGACGCCGTATTGCCTTTAACCTTGGACTTGAAGGTAAAGCCTTTAAAGAAATGACCAAGTTTGCCGATGCGCTTTACAAAGCCTATGTGGGCAGCGACAGTTCTCTTTTTGAAATCAATCCTGTAGTAAAAACCAAGGACGATCTTATCTATGCCGCTGATGCAAAAGTGGCCATCGACAACAATAGCTTGTTTCGCCATGCCAACATCGAAGCCATGCGCGACTTTGACGAAGAAGACCCCATGGAAGTAGAGGCTAGTAATTCGGACCTCAACTACGTAAAACTCGATGGAAATGTGGGTTGTATGGTGAACGGAGCCGGATTGGCCATGGCCACCATGGACATCATTAAAATGTCGGGTGGTGATCCTGCCAACTTCTTAGATGTGGGAGGTACCGCCAATGCCGAGCGCGTTGAAAAAGCCTTCCGCATTATCCTTAAAGATCCCAATGTAAAAGCTATTTTGGTAAATATTTTTGGAGGTATCGTTCGTTGCGACCGCGTGGCCAATGGTATTGTTCAAGCCTACAAAAACATTGGAGAAATTAAAGTTCCCATTATTGTTCGTCTTCAAGGAACCAATGCCGAAGAAGGCAAAGAAATTATCGACAACAGTGGATTGAAAGTTTTTGGAGCCGTTACCCTTAACGATGCAGCTCAAAAAGTAACCGAAGTTTTAGCCTAAAGAGAGGCTTACTTTATAATTGCAAAAAAAGCCTTCCAGCGATGGGAGGTTTTTTTATGCCCAATTACCTCCACGTTCGATCATTGAGAAATTGTCAATTCTGTTAATTAGATTCCTCGCTGCGTTGCTTAATAGCTAATATCGGTAGTTATAATCCTCACTGTGCTCAACGACTATTTCAATGATTGATAAGGATTCCTCGCTTCACTGCGTTTCGTTCTGAATGACAAGTAGATAGATAGTTTAAGAGGGAGGAGGTTGGCGGCAAAGCCGCCAACCTCCTCCCTCTTTTTTGATCCTCAGAGCCTTGTTATTGACAAAGGCTTGTTTACTTTTAGTGGTTTTGTCGAACTTACGTTTCCGAGCATAGCGAGGAATCTAAATTTAGGGTAATCCCAGCTTCTTGCGCAGCGAGGAATGGACATTTTACATAAAGCCACCTGAATACAAACAGAAACAAAAAAAGCGGAAGACAATTGATTTATATCTTCCGCTTGTTACAAATTTATGTTTGAAATTATTGAATGAACTTGGGCTTAATCAGATTTTCAAATTTATACAATTGATCCCACTTTTCTTGGGTAATCAATTTGCGCTCCAGTACTGCAATTTGATGAATGGACTTCTTTAGGGTTAAAGCCTCTTTGGCAATGCTTGAGGTAAGTTCGTATCCCAAAATAGGATTGAGCAAGGTAACAATACCAGCACTATTCATCACCATTTGAGCAGTATGCTCGGCATTGGCCGTGATGCCATCGATGGCTTTTAACCTAAGTGTATCGCAGGCAGCAGTAAGAAACTGAAGCGAATTGAATAGGCTATATGAAATCACAGGCTCCATCACATTAAGTTGCAATTGACCCGCTTCGGCAGCCATGGTAACGGTAATATCGGCACCGATGACGTAGAAAGCCACTTGATTGACCACTTCGGGAATTACGGGATTTACCTTGCCGGGCATAATGCTACTGCCGGGCTGCATCTGAGGCAAATTGATTTCGTTGAAACCGCATCGAGGTCCAGAGGAAAGCAAACGAAGGTCGTTGCTAATTTTAGACAATTTCACTGCCGAACGTTTCAAAACTCCTGAAAGCTGAACGTAAGCCCCAGTATCGAAGGTAGCTTCGATGAGGTCTTCGGCCAGAAGCAGCGGAATGTTGGTAAATCCTATGAGTTTCTTGGTTACCAATTCAGGATATTCCTCAGGAGCATTCACACGGGTACCAATAGCGGTGGCTCCCATATTGATTTCACGGATAAGATTTTTGGCGCTATCCACTTGGTTTAATTCCTCACGAATGTTGATGCTCCAACCTCTAAACTCGCTTCCCAGACTCATTGGAACTGCATCTTGAAGTTGGGTACGCCCCATCTTAAGTACATTTTTAAACTCCTCCCCTTTTCGTTGGAAGGAATCGCTCAGTGCTTTCAAAGCCTCTTTGTAAATATCGAGACGCTTATGCAGCGCAATGCGCAATGCTGTGGGATATACATCGTTGGTCGATTGGCTATAATTAACGTGATTATTTGGGTGACAGAAGTCGTATTCGCCTTTTTGATGGCCTAATTTTTCGAGGGCAATATTTGCGATTACTTCATTGGCATTCATATTCACAGAAGTTCCGGCG
This sequence comes from Draconibacterium orientale, assembly GCA_022736595.1. Taxonomy (GTDB): domain Bacteria; phylum Bacteroidota; class Bacteroidia; order Bacteroidales; family UBA1556; genus UBA6267. The sequence continues at coordinate 5,840 of DZDC01000037.1, forward strand.
CCGCCCTGAATGGGATCGGTTACAAACTGATCGTGGTATTTGCCAGCAAGAATCTCGTCACAAGCAAAAGCAATAGCATCGGCAATGCTTTGATCCATTACACCAAGTTCTGCGTTGGCAAGAGCTGCAGCTTTCTTTACATAAGCTAAAGCATTGATCATAAGAGGATAGCTCGAAAGTTTATCTCCAGTGATTTGAAAATTATCCAGAGCTCTTAGGGTTTGAATGCCATAGTATTTATCGTTTGGGATTTCGAGTTCGCCAAGAAAATCATGTTCGGTACGGGTGGTAATCATGGTATTTGATTTTTAAAAAATTAATTGGTCACAAAAGTAAAAATAATGACAACTCTTTTTAAAATTATCTATCTACTAAAATCTGTGAAAAAGAAATTAAATGTCAAAACAGGGGAAAAGCAATTATTAAAATCCTTAGTGGCATTGGTTTTTTTTTAACTTTGTAGCCTTATTCGGAAAATTAAAACCCAAATTTAACAATAATATATTTTATATGCAAACAAGATCGATACTTATTACAAGTATTTGGAGTTTTTTAATGATACTCCAGTTTACTCTTTCATCACAAAATCAAGTAGTTATAGGAACAGGGACCTATCAAATCAACGGAGTCCCTACTTATGGCTACTATGCTTATGATTGGTCGCAAAATATTTATACTTCAAATGAAATTGGCACTTCAGGAACCATTACCAAAGTGGCTTTTAAAGTGGTAAATACTTCTTCTGGCATTACTTACAATAATCAAAAGCTCTATTTAGGAACCACAAGTAACAGTGCATTTTCTAGTGCTGGCTATCAAACTCCTACCACTTTAGGTTTGACTGAGGTTTATAGTGGCAACATAACCTACATTAATGGTTGGGTTGAATTAACCTTAACTACCCCATTTGTGTATAGCCAAGGCAGTAATCTGATTATTGCACTTGAAAACAGACATGGAATTAACTACAACAGCTACCCTAATTTTGAATGCAGTACCATCAGTACAAATCAGACAAGGTATTACTACAATTACTACCAAAGTAATGCATTTTATGTAGGAAATGGCTATACTTCCGCGTACAAACCCAATGTAAGGCTCACCCTTCAAAGTACTCCCAATGATTTAAGTGCAGACCAGTGGGTTTTTCCACAAAACGGAGCCACAGCGAGTGCTACCATGCCGGTAATGGTGAAGGTAAAAAATGTGGGTACGGTAGCCCAAAGTAACTTTATTGTTAAATACAGTGTGAATGGAGGAAGTACCTTCAAAAGCAAAACTGTAACCTCAAGTGTAAGCCCCAACGCAAATACCACGGTAACATTCAGCACTTTAGCCGATATGGCCGATATGAGCAGCAGCGGTGTTTACCAGTGTCAAGTTGTGGTAAAAAATACCGGAGATACGGTTACAGAAAATGATACTTTAAGAGAAAATATTACCATTTGTAACGGAAGTTTCTCTGGAGCCTACACCGTTGGTGCCGATACCAGTGCCAACTTTCCAACCATTACTTCAGCCCTTAATGCAATTGCGGCATGTGGTGCGAGCGGACCCATCACCCTTAAGTTAAAACCAGGAACTTATAATGGACAATTACGCATTGGAAATTATAGTTTTATCACCGCAAGCACTCCACTAACCATCACCTCCGAAAGTGGGATCGCCAATGACGTAACCTTTCAATACAATGCAACCAGCGCAGCAGATAATTACGTTTTAAGGATAGATACCATTGGCAATGTTAACATTAAATATATCACTTTCAAAGCTTTAAACCTTTCCTATGGTAATGTGGTTTATATTAATGGTTCTAGTAACGTACTCGTTGAAGGATGCAAAATCATTGGTACAAATTATAATAATGCTACCGTAAATACACTTGTTTCGATTTATCCACTCAACTATACCATCAACAAGAATGTAATTATTAAAAATAACGACTTAAGTTTTGGTTCCAATGGTATTTATTGCAATGCTACCACTGGATATGAGTTTCAGGGATTAAAAATCATGGGCAATAAGTTTAGAAACAACTTAAATTCAGCTATTTACTTAAATTATACGGATAGCGTTACTATTACCACCAACGATATAAATGATTTCAATAGCTCCAATAATGCCATAAGCTTAAACTACAATAACTATATTAAAGAATTGAGTCGCAATAAAATAGTTACCAATTCGGCCACAGCCATTTTCTTAAATTATTGTGTGGCCTCATCCACCAATCCCTCCATTGTTGCCAATAACTTTATTCATCAAAAAGCCTCAACAAACTATGCGGTGAGGGTTAACTATGGCAATTACATCAACTTTTATTACAATACCATCCATGTAAAAGGTTCCTCCAGTTATGCAGCCTTTTACAATCAAAATGGAGCTTATCTTACTTTACGCAACAACAACTTCGTGCATATGGGAGGCGGATATGCTTTCTACACCTATAACAGTGGCAGCAGCTATATCAGTAGTTCAAACTACAACAATTTCTACTCCACTGGAAGTTACTTGGCACGATATGCAAGCAGTTACTACTCAACTATTTCGTCCATAACTTCAGCGCAAGGTTTAGAAGCTAATTCCATGAGTAACAACATTAGCTTTTATAGTGATGAAGATTTGCACATCATGGGATCCAGTTTAAATAATGCAGGAACACCTATTTCAGCAGTGACCGTAGATTACGACGGACAAACTCGCTCCACTACCACTCCTGATATTGGAGCAGATGAGTATGATGTGTATGCTATTGATGGTGGTCTTTTAGCTTTCACCAATCTCACCAGCTCCTGTGCAGGAAGTGCAACCACTTTTGGGGTTTCACTTAAAAACTTTGGAAGTACAAGTTTAACTTCGGCTACCATTGGTTGGTCGGTAAATGGTCATCAAGGTAGTCCATTCAATTGGACAGGGATTTTGGGTTCGCTCAATTCGACCAATACCAATATTGGCAGCTATAATTTCTCTGCCGATACCACTTACAATTTAAAAGCATGGATTATAAGTGTCAATGGATCTTCTGATCCCAACTCATTTAATGACTCCACCAGTTATTCTAATTACCACACCAGCCTATCTAGCGGAACTTATGTGATTGGAAGCAGCTCTGGAGCCCATTTTTCGAGCATTCAACAAGCCCTTGATATTGCCAATCAATACGGAATTTGCGGTCCTGTGGTGTTTCAAATTCAGAATGGAACCTATGACGGCCAATATACCATAGGCAATATGGCAGGTTTAAGTGCCACCAACACCCTCACTTTTGAGTCGCTATCAGGCAATGCAAATGATGTCACCTTGTCTTATAATGGTAGTTCTCAGTACTTTGTATTTTATTTACTTAACACCCAATATATTAAATTCAAAAATCTAACCTTTTACAATACTTCTACTTATTACAGTACTGCTATCACAATTTCAAATTCGCAGCACATCAGTATTTCAAACTGTAAATTTAATTCTGTACAGTATAGCGGTTCTACTTACTACAACTACATAATCAATATTCAAAACTCTGATTATGTAAGCATTAGCAATTCAACCTTTAATAATACCAATGGGATTTACAATCAAGGAAACAGTTCCAATTATAACACCAACATTTCAGTTCTTAACAACACCTTCACCAATGTATTTGGTTATGGAGCCTATAATAAATACAGCTGCGACTCACTGAATTACATTGGTAATACTATCAGCACTGGCACAGGCAGTAACGGTACTTATGGATTGTATTTTTATTTTTGTGAGGGACCCAGTATCGTAGCGAAAAATAAAATTTACCTGAGTGGTACGGGATACAATGCATTACATTTCCAATACCACAATTACAACTCTCAATCAGCAGCTAAAAAAACTGACGTTTATAATAACGTAATTAATATTGAGAACATTACCTACACTGGAGCAAGAGGTATTAATGCCTATTATTCATACTATAGCAATTTTTACTACAATACAATTATTTTTAAGAACAATTCCACTAGCTATAATCACTTTGGATTCTATAGTTATAATAACTACTATTCAAACTTTAAAAATAATAATATAGATATTGCCACCAGCTATCCTGCCTATATTTATGGTAGCACCTTGACCAGCAATTACAATAATTATTATTCAACTCTAGCTAATCCTTTCTACTACAATGGCTCCTATTATACCTTTGCCACTTACAAAAGCTACTCTGGAAATGATGCCAACAGTAAAACAGTAAACCCAACTTATGTTGGAACCAATGATTTTCACCTTTATGATGCCCAACTTAATAATGCAGGCACTACAGTGAGTGGAATTACCACTGATTATGATGGAGAAACCCGCCACGCCAGTACACCCGATATTGGAGCAGACGAATTCAGCATATTGTCGTACGATATTGCAATGCACTCGGTTAATTTTCCAAAAAGCACCACTGCTTTGGGTTCTAACCCCATTAAAGTAGCCATTAAAAACCTTGGTACCAACACTATATATTTTGTTACCCTTTCTTATCAAATTGATGGAGGTGCTGTGAGTTCATTTACTTACGGAGGAAGTTTATCTCCTTTGGCCATTGATAGTATGATACAGATTGGAACTGTTACCCTTACTGCTGGAAACCATACTTTAAAAACCTGGTCAAGCAATCCCAACAACACCACCGATCAAAACAAGAACAACGACACCTTGGTGTTTAATTTTACGGCTCAAGTGATGCCTCAATTGGTGGTGAGTCCTAATCCAGTGATTGCAAACATCAATACTTGTAATGGAAGCACCACGGTTCCTGTACATATCATTAATACAGGTGGCGCCAATTTGACCTTCACCAGTACTACTTCTGCAACCATGCCTTATGATTCTTCGATTTCTTACTATTATACCACCACAGGTCAAACTTTCAATTATTCATTCCCAGTTTCAAACAGTTCTGCTGATACCATTAATTTAACAGTAACCACCAATGGAGATTATGATTTATCGAGTGAATATGTGACCCTGTACGTTGAAGGTACAAGCATTGGCACATTTTCAAGTGGATATACTAATACTGATCGATCTCAATCTTTTGCATTAACAGGAAGTAATTTAGCCACTTGGCTTGCGGATGGTGTGTTGAATGTTACTTTAGTAAATTCATCAAGCGTAAATACGGGTTATGGTACTGGACTTAATAAAATTCAAATACAAATGGCTGGCTCTAGCTGGTTGAGCACTTCTAGTGCTACCTCTGGAACAGTAATTCCTAACGACACCACAACCCAAATCTACTCCTTCAATGCAAATGGCATTTCCAACGGAACCTATACTGGTTTTATAAAACTGGTGACTAATGTTTCTGGCAATACCACCACCCTTATTCCTTGCACCTTGAATGTAGCGGGTTCGCCCATCATTTCCCCTTCAAAAACAACCCTGGCTTTTGGTAGTACCTTTACCAATGTGGCCAAATACGACAGTATTTACATCAGAAATACTGGTTGCACCACCCTTACCATCTCTAATATTACCAGTGGTAATGCTGCATTTGTGCCTTTAACCACCACAGGAAGCATTGCTATTGGAGATTCACTTAAAGTGATATACAAATTCCTAACCAGTACTTCGGGTTCCTTTGCTACCACTTCTACCATCAATGGAAATGCAACCGCACAAACCATCAACATTACAGGAAATGCCACAGTGGCACCTTATCTCGCTGTTTCCCCTAACCCTATCAATGTTACCATACCTCATTGCAATGATAGCTCTACCGTTAATTTATTAATGCAAAACACGGGAGGTGGAATTTTAAATGCCGCCATTGAAGCCACAAAAGATAGCGTTGAGGTCATAATTCTGACTTATAATGCTGCTACTAATTATTTGACCAATATGAAAGCTGCAATGAGTTACACCTATAGCAAATACAACTATGTTGAGTATTCCACTTTGAGCAGCACAGGGTTACAAAGCCTTATAACCGCTCGAGATGCAGATGTAATTATAATTGCCCTTTCCAATTCTGCCTCATCATTTAGTGTGTACGCCAATGTACTTCAAACCTTTGTAAATGGTGGAGGTACAGTAGTAATCGTTGGCGATTTCAATGGAAGTATGTTCACTGCCACAGGGTTAATCTCAGGAACACGGATTAACTACTGTCAAAATGTTACCTTCACCACTCAAAACACGACTGATCCTATTACCTATGGTTTCCCATCGAGCTATTCCACAGGTTCCGATTATTATAACTATTATCAATTTACCTCTTCCAATGTAACTTCTTTGGTAAAATATGGCAGCTATGATATTGCAGTTCGTCGTACTTATGGTGCAGGAAAAGTAATAGCCATAGGAAATTACTTCTACAATACCAATGAAAACCCAGAGTCAAAGAAACTCATTTCTAATTCCATTAAGTCGGCAGAATCGCAAGGAGCCAATTGGATTCATTTCACCCCTAGCACCCACAATATCGCTGGTGGAGGTTCTTATATCAAACCCATCGTATTGAGTGCAGCTGGAATGGCAACAGGAGTTTATACAGCGAGCATTAAACTATCCACCAATTCACCAAGTCAAGGTGTAATATATGTACCCTGTACCCTTACTGTTCAAAACCAAATGACAGTGGGTGTAAATCTTGGTGCTGACACCACCTCTTGCGGTGCCCTCACTTTAGATGCAGGTTCAGGATATGCCACTTACCTATGGAATACAGGAAATACTACTCAAACAATCTCTGCAGCTACCACTGGAACTTATACGGTTACCGTTACCAACGGTACATACTGTTCTTCCTCAGATTCAAAGGTGGTGACTGTTAATCCAATTCCTTCCATTAATCTTGCCACCCTTCCTACCACTGCTTGTGCTAATGGAACACCTATTACCCTTACTGCCACTCCCACGGGAGGGGTTTATGCAGGTACTGGTATTTCAGGCAACACCTTTAATCCTGTGGTGGCTGGAGTGGGAACACATACTATTTTTTACAACTATACCAATAGTTACAACTGCTCCAACAGCGCCTCAAAAGCCATCACGGTATATGCGCCCCCAACAGTAAGTTTTACCGGTTTGGCTACCGATTATTGCCCCAATGCCGCTCCATCTACTCTTGTAGGAACACCAAGCGGTGGTACATTCTCAGGACCAGGTGTAGTGGGTAATTTATTCAAACCCAATATTGCAGGATCAGGAGTTAAGAATGTAATTTATTCCTTCACCGATTCACACAGTTGTACCAATAAAGATACCAATACCACTACCGTTTATACGCCTACCTTTACCATAGCTTTCAGCGGTTTACAAACCAATTATTGCATCAATGGAGGTAATGTAACCTTGAATGCAACTCCCGCCGGAGGTACTTTTAGCGGTGATGGTGTTACGGGTACTACTTTTAGCCCATCTGTGGCCGGGTTAGGCAACCATTATATCAAATACAGCAAAACCGATGTAGGTGGTTGTTTGATGAAGGATAGCGCATTGGTTACCGTGCGTCCTCTACCCACTGGTTTAAGCATCACTGGATTGGCTCAGACATTCTGTGCCAATGGTGCTGCGGTAACCCTCTCCGGAGCTCCTTCAGGAGGAACCTTTACTGGAACTGGTATTTCTGGAAACAGTTTTAATCCAACCATAGCAGGTGCCGGCAACCATGTGATTGCCTACAGCTATACCAATTCCTATGGTTGTAGCAACGCCACCACAGCCACTGGCTACGTGGAAGCATTACCCACCATTACTTTCCAAAATTTACAGTCAAGCTACTGTGCCAATGACCCTGCTTTTACCATAACAGCTTTACCCACAGGCGGAACCTTAACGGGGGATGAAATTATTGGAAATCAATTTAGTCCTTCGTATTCAGGAGCTGGAAATTTCAAAATCTATTACGCCTACACTTCCACAGCTACCAATTGTAGCAATACCGATAGCTTTAATATCGTTGTAAATGCTATTCCAACGGTTAACATTAACAATGTAACTGCTACTTCTTGTTCCAATGCCGCAGCCATTACCCTTTCGGCAACGCCCGCTGGTGGAACTTATAGCGGTGCCGGTGTGAGTGGAAATACTTACAATCCTACAACTGCCGGACTTGGTTTACACTCGATTGTTTATAGCTATACCAATGCTAACGGTTGTACCAATACTGATACCACTAAAAATACTGTAGTTGCAGTGCACAATGTGGATGCTGGAAATCCTGCTTCTATCAATTACAACACCTCAACTCAATTGAGTGGCCTCATCAGTGGAGGAAGTGGAAATTACAGCTTAGCGTGGACTCCTGCCAGCTTACTCAATAATGCTGGAGCTTTAAGTCCAACCACAGTCAACCTTACTTCTACCACCAATTTTACTATAACTGTAAATGACAACGGAACTGGTTGTGTAAATTCTGATGACGTCACCATCACTATTATTGGGGGTCAATTGGCTGGAAACATCAGCCTCACCAAAGATACCCTTTGCGTGGGCGAAAGCACCCAAATTACTGCCATGGGGAGTGGTGGTTTAGGCGGATTTACTTATAGCTGGAGTTCAAACCCTGCCGGGTTCACCTCCACCAATGCCATTATCAATGTTGCTCCTACGGTAAACACCACCTACTCCTGCCTTATCAGCGATGGAACCAATAACATAACTAAAAACACTTCTGTGGTGGTGAATCCCACTCCTTCGGTGCAAATTGGAAATTTATTGACCAGCTATTGTAACAATGAAAGTGCGACAACTTTAACACTTTCTCCTGCTGGTGGTTCTTTAACCGGTAATGGAATCAGTGGTAACAGCTTCAATCCTCAAACCGCATCCTTGGGCAACAATACCATTATTTATAACTTCACCAATAGTTTTGGTTGTAAAGGAGCCGATACCGTAGTGGTATTGGTAAAAGCAACACCCACAGCTTATGCAGGTGCCGACACCACTTTACCCTGCCTGAACGGAGGCATTGCCTTAGGACAACAACCTGTTTCGGGAGTGAGTTATCTTTGGAGTCCATCCATTGGATTAAGCAGCACCACTGTTGCCAATCCTACCAGCACTCCTAATTTAAGCATCAACTACCTTCTTGTGGCTACTCATACCAACGGTTGTACCGCTTCTGACGAAGTTAGCATCAGCGTTTTGGGTGGCCCTACTGCTTCAGCGAGTAAGGATACCACCATCTGTGCTTACCAACCTGTGATTTTAACTGCCTCGGGCGGAAGTACTTTCTTCTGGAGCAATGGTAGCGTTGGTGATAGCACTACGGTTAATCCGGGAACCTCCACACTCTATTATGTAATTGTTTCTGCTAATGGTTGTGCCGATTTAGATACCGTTTATGTGAATGTAAGTCAACCTAATCCTTATTTGGGTGCCGATACCAGTCTTTGTGGCGGAAAAACCTTAAACTTAAATGCAGGCGCAGGTTACGTTTCGTATTTGTGGTCGAATGGGGCTCCTAACCAAGCCACCGCCAATGTGGATACCCTTGGTTATGGTTTTGGAAAACAAACCATTATCTTACAAGTTACTGATACTTTGGGATGTACCGGAAGCGATATCATAGATGTTACTTTCTTGAATTGTACCAGTCTCAATCCGAATGAAGGTGAACTTTTCACTGTATTGGTTTACCCCAATCCAAGTAAAGGAACCTTTGTACTCGAGAGTAATCCAACAAGCATGACTCAAATGGAGATGCTGATCATGGATGCACAATCAAAGTTAATCCTTTCTAAAAAGCTTCAATCCAATGGTGGATCCTTTAAAGAATACATTGATTTGAGCAATCAACCCAAAGGCGTGTACTTCATTCGCCTCAAAAACAATAACAAAGAAGAAGTGCTGAGAATGATTATTCAATAGCCATTCGATTTGTAAAAGCAAAAACGGCAACCTTTGAATAAAGGTTGCCGTTTTTGCTTTATGTATGTTTATTGATTTAAACCCTATAAAAATCTAAATATTTTTGAGCCACGATTTGTGTATCAAAATGGTGTTGAACGTAGAGTCGCATGGCAACCGAGTCGTAACTTGAATGGTTTTGCGCCATAATGAGAATGGCAGTCGCCAATTCTTGAACATTGCTATCTTCCACAAAAATTCCGAATTCCTCGGGCAAAACTTCAGGGATAGCTCCTACCCTGGATGCAATAACCGGTTTGCCCATGGCCAAACTTTCTGCTACCACAATGGCAAAGGTTTCGTAGTGACTGAATAACACTGTAAAATGAGCTTTTGCATAGGCCATAACCAAGTCCTCCCCTTGTAAAACTCCTTCCCAAATCACTTTTTCGTGCAATTGTAAAATGTCTATCCAGCGCAGAATGCTCTCTTTATCCACGCCATCGCCCACAAGATGCAAACGCAGGGAAGGATTTTGCTCCGACGCCAATTGAAAAGCTTGCAAAATTCCACTAACATTTTTTGATTGCTCCTCCATGCACGAAATATGAAGAAGATGAACAAGCCCATCATTTAAGGGCTTTTCACTAGGCAAAAATCGTTGCGTATCGATGCTATTGGGAATGATTTGCCAATTGATATGCGCTATTTGATGAAGCTGCATGGCCCGTTTTAATGCCAATGAAACTGTACTAATCCCAGCACTTTGACCCACAACAAACCGCGTCAGCATTTGTTTTAACCATCCTCTAAAACTCGCATTTTGTGGCATATATCGCGACCAATGTTCTGTAATGACAAATGGAATTTTGTATCGCAACTTCCATAACCAAGCTGCCACTGCAGATCGGGTAAGAACCTGAACGTGTATAAGATTGGGCAATCCCCAATGCTTTAAAATATAATGATGCCCCTTGAGGTGTGCAAGTAAAAAACGAAACCCGTTGATGTATTCTTTTAAAACTGGAAGTTTGGATTTTCGATAATAAATTCGCAATTCGAGAAACCCAAAATCTTTGCTAGGAACAAGGTCAAAAGCTTTGGGCAAGTTAGGGTCAGGAATCACAGCCACCACCGCCATATCCAACTGATTTTGCAGAGCGCAAATCTGATTCTGAACAAATAGCCCCATCATGGGATCCTTAGGGAAAGGGTACCAAAGAGGAATTACTAATATGCGTTTGGCTTGACTTAACATAAAATATCGGCAAAGATAATCGAAAAATTGACGCTCCAACAAGGCTATTTTTTGGGGACTATACCCACAGAAGCATGATTTAGTGATGCTTATACTCTAAATAATTTTTTAAAAAACATGGCTTCTCAATTTAAAATTGCTTTATATTTGCAACCTCAAAACCATGGTGGTTGTAGCTCAGTCGGTTAGAGTAGTGGATTGTGGTTCCATTGGTCGTGGGTTCGAATCCCATCTTCCACCCAAAGCCCTTCAAAGAAATTTGAAGGGCTTCTTTTTTTACAGATGCACAACAAATTACCTAATTTTTCATTGTCGTCCGATAAAAAGTAATCGGGATGCTTTTTGTTTGTTATACTCCAAATCTAAAATTCTATGTAGAATGAGTTAGTCCCACTCCCGATGATGCTTATGCACCTGAATGTTGTATTTATCGAGGAGGTACCTGCTTAAGAATTCAGCCATATACACCGATCGATGCTGCCCACCAGTGCAACCAAAGCTTACCGAAAGATAGTCGAAATTGCGTTCAAGATATTTTTCCACACTCTGATCTACCATTTGACTTACCAAGGTTTTAAAACGAGCCACTTCAGGTTCTTTTTCTAAGAACTCTATTACTTTCAATTCTTTACCTGTCAACATTTTATATTCATCGTAGCGGCCTGGATTGGGCAAGGCTCGGCAATCGAAAATAAAACCACCTCCATGCTCGGTATCATCCTTGGGCAATCCCTTTTTATAGGAAAAACTCTGCACTTTTATCACCAAACTTTTTCGCTGAGCTCCAATTTTACGAAGTTTTTCGCTGTTAACCAATTGCTCCAAAACAGGAATCAAGGTGGGCAGTTGAATGGGTAAATCCCAGTTATTAAGCATATACCTAAGGTTGTCTAAAGCTGGAGGAATACTGGCCAAGAAATGCGCTTTCTTTTCGTAAAAACCTCTAAATCCATAAGCTCCCATGGCTTGAAGTATGCGAATAAGCACATAGCCTTTAAACTGGGTGCGGAAGGCTTGTGGATCAACTTGGGTATATTTTTGAATCTCGGTAAGGTAAAATTCGAGCAATTCGGCACGCACTTCTTCTGGAATTTCGGCTTTGGCATCATACAGTAAACTGGCCAAATCGTATTGCAAAGCCCCCTTTCGTCCCCCTTGATAATCGATAAAATAAACCTCATCGTGATGGATCATAATATTGCGCGACTGAAAATCGCGATACAGGAAGAAATCCTGTGGCGCACTCAATAAGTAATTGGTAAAAGTCTGGTAATCATCCTCCAACGCTTGTTCGTCGAAGGGAATTTGTGCCAATTTGAGGAAATAGTATTTAAAATAATTCAAATCCCACATCATGGATTGCTTATCGAAGCGAGCGCGGGGATAACACAGTGAATAATTGAGATCGGCTCCAGCCTCCACCTGAAATTTGGGTAATTGCCTTAACACCTGCTGATAAACCTGTTTCAACTCAGGGCCAAATTTCGTCTTTTGATTTTGCTGGGTTAAAAAGGCGAACAAAGTGGTATCACCCAAATCTTCGAGTAAGTAAATGGATTGGCTTAAATCTTCGGCGTAAATATGAGGTACTTGGAGTCCTTTGGACAAAAAGTGTTTTGAAAATTCTAGAAATGCGAGATTTTCCTTAGCATCGGAATTATAAACCCCCAATGCAGTGCGGCTTTTAGAAGTTAAGCGGAAGTACTTGCGGTCGCTGCCCGAAAGGGCCAAAGGAGTAATAATTTCGGCCTTTTCACCAGCCCAATTTTCAAACAACTCCAAAATTTGAGTTTGATACATTTGCTACAGTTTTTTGGTTACAAGGCATAACAATGTCGCCCTTCATCAGGCAAATGTAGGCTTTAGACAGAACTAAATACAACCAGAAAGGGTTTATTTTTCACCAATGAATTTTAATAACTCTTCGATGCTACCAATTTCGATGAGAGAGGTACCGCCTTCTTTTCCAAAATTTCCAGCCACCACTACCAATTGATCGTCGAGCTTAAAATTATGTTGTTCAAGAAGTTGTCGAATGGTCAACTTTACAAATTGATCGTGGTCGCTGGCATCGAGAACGCCGGTATAAACTCCGAAGGATAGCGCCAGATGACGTGCTACCTTTGCCGAATAGCATTGAGCTATGATGGGAGTGCGTCCGCGATAGGCCGCTAATGCGCGAGCGGTTTTTCCACTGGAAGTATCAGCAATGATTCCTTTGATAGGAAGGTTGGCCGAGAGTTCGATGGCTGCTTTGATCACTTGAGCTGCTTTCGCCGAAGAAATCACCAACGGATTAAGATCGAGGTAAGCGGGCAAATCAGCCTCCACCTCTTGAGCAATACTGGTCATCATTTGCACCGCTTCCAAAGGATATTTTCCATAGGCTGTTTCACCGCTTAGCATCACTGCATCCGTGCCTTCATAAATGGCATTGGCAATATCGTTCACCTCAGCGCGGGTAGGGCGAGGATTTTCAATCATGGTATGTAGCATTTGTGTAGCTACAATCACTGGCTTACGTGCTTCAACGCATTTTTTCACCAACATCCGTTGAACGGTAGGAAGTTTTTGTTCACTGATTTCGACGGCAAGATCTCCGCGAGCCACCATCACTCCGTAAACGTGTTCCAATATACTATCGATGTTATCGACTCCTTCCTTATTTTCAATCTTAGCTATAACCTTGATGGGACTTTCCATGGCATCCAAAATACTTTGAACAGCAATCACATCCTCGGCTTTGCGCACAAAACTATGAGCAATGAAATCGAGTTCTTGCTCCGCAGCAAAGCGAATAAAATCCATATCTTTCCTAGTCAGAGCAGGCAAATTGATCATGGCAGAAGGAATATTGATGCTCTTACGTCCCTGAATCTTTCCAGAATTTTGAACTTCGCAGACCAAAGCCTCATTTTCGACCTTAATGGCTAAAAGCTCCAATATGCCATCATCAATCAATATTTTGGAACCCACTTTTACGTCTTTCACAAAACCCGAATAGGTAACATAAACGCAATCGCGGTTGCCTTTTAAACCAGGTGCGCCTTTGAGTTTAACTATGTCGCCACGCTTTACCTCAAAATTCTCTTCCAACTCATTCACCCTGATTTCAGGGCCTTTGGTATCCACCAATATTGCAATTTTATCGCTTACCGCCCTTACATTTTTAATCACTTCAAGGGCATCATCGGTGTTTTGATGGGCAGTATTGAGGCGCACCACATTCATTCCAGCTTCAAAAAGAGAGCGAAGAAATTCAACACTACAATTCTTATTGGAGATGGTAGCAATAATTTTGGTTTTCTTTGGCATTGGTCAAATATTAAAGTTTTGGTCTTCTATTTTAGGCGGCAAAATTAGTGAATAGAATCCATAGACTGTTAAGGAATAAAATCGATTTTGTTTTATTAACATTAAGATTTGAAAGAGGTTTAGAAGGTTGAGGGGGGTTGAGAAAGTTTAGTGAGGTTTAGAGGATTTAGATGGAAGTTTCGCTGCGCTGCAGCTTGAAGATCCTACTTATTTGATTTACAACAATAATTACGCAACGCTATAGCCGGCAATAGGTTGAGTTGAGGATTTTCCTATTTTTAGATTCCCCGCTGCTTCCGATGGCTTTTGCGAGCTATCTCAAACTTTTAATCTGAACCCACTCCCCTCTTTCACATTTAACAAATTATTCATACTAGAAGACCGTTGCAAAGCAGAATACTTAAAAAAAAATGAGTCCAGTCTAAAAAGCCTCCAAACTACTGATTTTTATCGTTTTTGCCCC
>DZDC01000038.1 GCA_022736595.1 Draconibacterium orientale
AAGTAATCATGAAGAAGCAAGGAGAGAAAAAGCTATTCCATTACTATTTCGATACGTACGGAAAGATTATTAAAGAAACGATTGAGGAGATTTAAAATGGAATTTAAACCGCATAAAATTGAGTGGAGTGGGGAAAAAAGTGCTAGGATTTGGGATTACTATTCATCAAATCACCACTATCGCAACAACTTTTTCGGACTTCAAGTTGGGCATCTAATTGCAAGTTATATTTACCAATCTATTCCACTGACCCCTTCGGCTAAAATCCTTGATTTTAGTTGTGGGATGGGTGATATTCTGGAACAACTCATCAATAAATCGAAGAGCCACTACACTTTCTATGGAACCGACTTTTCGGAAAAAAACGTAGAATATGTTACCCGTCGATTCAAGGGAAACACCAAATTTAAAGGAATTAAGTTCTTGCGCGATCTACCTTCGGAACTGCCGGATAATGAGTTTGAACTTGTTTTATTGACTGAAGTTATCGAGCATTTAACAGATGAGGAAATTAATGGAACTCTATCTGAAATCTACCGCGTGCTAAAACCTGGTGGATTTGTGTTTATAACAACACCAAATAAAGAAATTTATGAAGCCGGAGAACAACTTTGCCCAGATTGTGGTTGTATCTACCATCGTTGGCAACATTTACGTGTTTGGGATCGAGTAAGCTTAAGTATATACGTAGAAAAATTCAAGTTTAACCCATTTATTGTCAAAGAATTGAACTGGACAAGCTGGAAATCTAAAATCCTTACATTTTACAAAAAACGTGAAAAAGGAGGGCTGGTTTATATTGGACAAAAACCAAAAAACTAAACGGGCGTTCTAAAGAAACCTCTTTTTTAGCTTTGCCAATGACTCTCCGATTAGAATTCGCTCTGCTCTTGACAAAACCAGTGTATAAATTGACACTGAGAAAACTATTAGTATCAATACTTTAACTGTATAGTTAATAATCAGATTAAAGTTTAAACTTTCATTAATTACCAACCCAATTCCAAGAAAAAGCAGGGTAATTATTATTTTTGACCATGCAAAATGAATCCTCATTACTTTATTACTCAAGTAAGTAATTAGAGATGTATTAATTATCTGAGAAATTAGAGTGGCGTAGGCAGCCCCTAAAAACCCATACTTTGGTATTAGAAAATAATTTAGCACTATATTCAATATTGCGGTCGAAAAAGAAGACCATATTAACAACTTAGTGTTCTTGAGTAAAATTCCTACATTAGTAAAAGTATTCATTCCCTTTATCAAAAAACCCATTGAAATAATAGGTACAATTACCAATCCCAAAGCATAATCCTTATTTTGAATCAAGAGTAAGAGCACATCCTTATAACTTATTACAAAAAACAAAACTATAAAAGAAATTGCAAGTGAATAGAAAAGCAACATTTTAGAGTAAAAAGATTCTTTATTTTCATCTTTTTCATTGGCAAACATACTAGGTAAATAACTGATACCTAAAGATTGAATAAAAATCAAATTCACAAAATTCGCAATTTTAAATCCAAAGGAATACATCCCAACATCGGCTTTGGTGCCCAATTCGTTGAGCATATATACGTCGCTGAAATTAAAAATCAAATAGCCAATGGATGAAAAAATAATGGGAAAACCATAGCCAATAGAAATTTTAAGCTCCGAAAAACTGAATTTCCACTCAATTCGCTTCAAAATTACTGTGATATTTTGATAAAGAGCTAGGAGCATTAATCCAGCAAGGCGGCCCCATAAAATTCCTTCAATTCCAAGCTTGTAGTGAATTACCAACACCAAGGTAACAAATAAACTAATGAGAAGTTTGGCAAAACTTTGAGCGATGTAAGCAATGGGTTTGTTTTCGAATTGAAGTATTTGAAATGGAATAATATTAACAACCTCAAAAAATATTATAGCTAATGTTAATATTATTAATCTGTTATAATCAACCGTGTCGAACAAAATCTGAGAAATAAATCCATTTAGAAAAAAGAAAGGAAGAATTAAAATGGAAGTAAATGCAATGGTTCCAATGTAATTGGAAAAAAGAAAACTTGGATAGGTATTATCCTCCTTTCGTAGGAAAAAATAGCGCTGATGGCCATTGATTATTCCCAAATGTAAAAGCTGCACTAAAAAAAGAACGGAGGTTTCCATTACCGCTAAAACTCCAAAATCGTTCAATGAAATATAGGAAGTATAAACCGGAATTAAAATAAATCCCAAGAGTTTATTTAAAGCATTACCAATGCCATAAATAAGTGTGTCTTTCCCAATTTTTCTAGTTTCTGCTTTCATTGATCAGATCTTGAAATTGTTGAATCATTCGCTCTAAACTGAAATTATTCACTTTTATTCTACTTTGCTTATAAAAACCTTCACGAATTTTTGCATTAGAAAGGAGTTCAACCAAATGCTGGGAAAAGACTTCTTCGTTGTTGAGAGGCACAAGAAAACCATCTTTGCCATGGGTAATGATTTCGTTAGGGCCTGTTTCACAATCCGTTGAAACCACATGTCCATTGATAAACATTCCTTCTACCAAGGCATTGGGGAAACCTTCTACCTTTGACGACATGACGTAAACATGGGCTTTGGAAATATAAGCATAGGGATTGGACTTAAATCCCAGCAAAAAAACCGATTGCGTCAGTTGCAACTCTTCGATGCGCTTTTGTAAAAGTGCCCGCTGTTCCCCTTCGCCAAGAATCAATAAAACCGCTTCTGGGAGTTGTTGCACTACTTTGGAAAAGGTTTCAATTAAATACAAATAATTTTTTTCGTACACTAATCTCCCCACAGCAACTAAATACTTCTGATCTGAATTGAAATCAAAATCCGCAACCGAAGTCTGTGCGAGCTCTGTTAAAGATTGAAAATCAATACCATTTTGAATAATCTTGATTTTAGACTTCCTAATTTTAAAGTCCTCATAAATGTATTGACCGGTAACTATCGAATTTGGAACCACAAAACGTGCTCTAAAGTAAGCCCATCCTAATAAATATCGCCAAAAATAATTGAGTTTGGCACTGCTTTTTAAATAAGACCGAGGGTTGGAACGCTCCGACAACAAAATAGGAATGGATAACCCTAGGGTAGCAAAAGCTGTAATAATATTGGGATACCATAAGAATGAAATCACAACCTCCGAAGGATTTTGCTTTAAAAAATTCCGTAAACGCTTAATATACGACCAAGTATTACCGTTGGGACCTCCTAAATTCACATATTCTACTCCCAAATCTTGGATATAAGATTCGTAATAACCTCCTGCATGAATACTTACGACGCTGATTTTAAAATCAGAACGTAAGGCCTTAACCAATTGGGTAAAAACCCTTTCAGCTCCGCCTTTTCCAAGATTTAATGTTATAAAGGTGAGGGTCATTACATTAAATTCTTTTCATACCACATTTGGAAAACGATGAAATTCCACATGAGGCCATTGGTAAAATAATTATTGGGTTGTTTGTTGAAAACCGTTTTTAAGTTATCCAAAACAGATTGGTCAAACAAAGCTTGTTTTGAAATAAATTGATGGCTGCAATAGTGTTCAACGAGATGATTCAAATCATGATGCAGCCATTTAAAAACGGGTACTGAAAATCCTTTTTTGGGTCGATCCATCATTTTTTGTGGAACATATTGGTACAAAACCTCCTTTAAAATTCGCTTTTTATTTCCATGATCGCATTTAAATTTATGAGGCAATCGAAATGAAAACTCCACAATCCGATAATCCAAGATAGGAACCCTAGCTTCTAAACTGTGGGCCATAGTGGCCAGATCCACTTTTTTCAGTACGTCGTCGGGCAAATAGGATTTCATATTCAGTATCATATTGGCTTCCTGTATGTTGGCCGAATGACGTGCATTGGTATCAAAATAGGAATTGGAATAATTGGGAGCACCTTTGATCATATTTTTAATAAAAACACTGGCAGCTAAACTTCCTGAATTGATGATATTGGAATCGCTATCGCTAAACAAAATACCTAAATATTTATAATGATCTCGTACCCATTTTTGATTAGTCAAATAGTTACGAAATGGCAGAACCCCTGAAGCAATAGTCTTAAACGACTGAAGCCGAGTGGCTTGGTCATACAATTTATAACCACAAAACAGTTCATCTCCTCCATCGCCCGACAATGCAACCGTTACCTTCTCTTTGGTAATCTGGCTCAACATTAAAGTAGGAAGCAAACTACTATCTCCAAAAGGCATATCCATTTGGCGAACCATTTTTTGGAGCTCCTCCTCAGCAGTTTTAAGGCTAAGAATGGCTTCGAAATGGTTTGTCCCCAAATGCTTAGACACCTCTTTGGCAAATCCAGCTTCATTATAATCGCCATCCTCAAATCCAATCGTAAAAGTATTTATGGGCGTTGAAGATTGTTTTTGCATAATAGCCGTAACCAAGCTCGAATCAATACCACCACTTAAAAATGCACCCAAAGGTACATCCGAGATCATACGATATTGAACAGAGGAATGCAACAATTGGTCGAGTTGATATTTAGCTTCTTCAAAGTTACTGATTGGAAGAGGGCGATTTTCTACAATTTTGGTTAATTGCCAATAGGTTTCGGTGCGGAGCTCATTATTTTCAATCACGGCAAACTTTCCGGGTTCAAGGCTTTTGATGTACTTAAAAACCGTTTTAGGAGCAGGAACATAACCATGAACAAAGTAAGTATAAAGACTTGACGGGTCGATATCTCGATTTACCCAATCAAATTTCAAAAGCGGACCCACTTCTGAGGAAAAAACCAAATTATGATCCTTCCAATAATAATACAAAGGCTTGATTCCCATACGGTCGCGAATCAAAAAAAGCTTACCACTTAAGCTATCTAAAAGGGCAATAGCAAACATGCCATTAAACCTTTGCACGGCTTCAATTCCCCAAAAATGAAAAGCTTTTAAAATAACTTCGGTATCTCCGTCGGAAATAAAATGATAACCCACCTTAAGAAGTTCGCTTTTTATTTCTTGATAATTATAAACCTCTCCATTAAAAACCATGGAAAAATGTTCGTATTTCATGGGTTGATGACCAGCCATACTTAAATCAAGAATTGAAAGACGCCTAAAGCCAAGCCATGATTCCCCTGAATGAAAAGTAAACTTTTCAATACCAAAATCGTCCGGGCCTCGGTGAATGATTTGGTTCAACGATTGCTCAAAGGAGTGATGATTTACCAGGGATTCTTGACCCAAAAAACCTAAAATTCCACACATAGATAATTGCCGTTAAAGGAGTGCAAATGTACCCAATAAAACTTTTAAGGCAAAAGTGAAAAAGATAATATTTGAAAACACATTGAGTAACTTACACCTTCCCCCTCACCCCTTTGACTGCAAAAAGCATATAAAGTACCACTAAGACGGTGGCAGTAGCGGTAGTGAAAAAGGCTGCGGAGGCTCCCCATTGAAACCAAATGATACCAGTGATGGAACTGGCCAACAAAGTGCAGATGCTTTGAAATGCGGCAAAGGTGCCAATGGCGGTGGCAGTATGGTCTTTGGGAATAAGATTGGTAATCCATGCTTTGGAAATGCCTTCAGTGGCCGCAGCGTAAATTCCATAAAGAAAAAACAAGCCCACCAGAACCATGGGTTGCGTGCTCCAGCCTATTCCAAAATAGACCAAGGTGAACATTAAGAGCCCAAGAATAAAAATTGGTTTCATCCCAATTTTATCAGCCAAAATTCCCAGTGGCAAAGAGGTTAATGCATAAATCAAATTATAAAAAATATAAAGGCCTATAACTTGAGTATCATTCATTCCTATGTTTTTAGCTTGCAACAGCAAAAACACATCGGAACTATTGAACAGCGCAAAAACCAATAAACCCACCACCAACTGACGGTATTGCAAGGGACTTTGGCTCCAGTAGTTGAGGAAACTGAAAAAATGCACTGACGATCCTTTTCCACTTTTGATTTCCCTTTTTTCACTGAGCTTTAAGGAGGCAAAAATGGCCAAAAATCCAGGCACAAAAGCCAGTATAAAAAGCGTAACATAATCTTCTGGGAAGAAATACAAATAAACCAGTGCTGCCAAGGGTCCGATCACTGCACCAAGGGTGTCCATAGAACGGTGAAATCCAAATACTTTGGCTTTGGTTTGCGGCGTAGCCTCGGCAGATAAAAGCGCATCACGCGCTCCTGTGCGAATGCCTTTTCCAAACCGATCGGTGGTTCGCACCAAAAAAATCCACCACGGCGAAGTAAACAACACCATCAGAGGTTTTGCCAAGGCACTTAGGGCATAACCCCACTGTACAAAGGAAACCCTTCGAGCCGAGATATCAGAAAGTTTCCCAAAATATCCCTTGCTTAATCCTGCTGTAGCCTCCGCTATACCTTCCAAAATACCAATCAAAACCACCGAAAAACCAATACTTTTAAGATAGATAGGCATCACAGGATAAAGCATCTCGCTGGCCATATCGGTAAATAGACTTACCAAAGAAAGTATCCATACCGTGCGACTAAGAAATTTCATTACAAATGCTTTAAAAAATTCTTTAATTTCTAATTGCTTTTCTTTTAAAATAACTCCACATAAACAAAGCCCCAGACACCATAATGGGAAAAGGAATAAGCAGCACCACCAGAAAGCTGATCCAGACGGAATGATTGTTTTGATAGTTGAACCAAAACAAAATCGGACTAAAAGCCAACCCAATGACTGCAAAAGCAATGCCTCCCAATAGTTCCCACCGCCAAGCCAATACCAAAACAAATATCAAAATTAAAGAAGGAATCAAATGAATGAGCAGTGCTAAAGCTTGTGCTCCCAAACCAAGGCTTGCATCCAAAGCATCCAAAGCAAAAACACTGATGAAGAGAATGCTGATTCCAATTAAAATACGAGGCATCCACCGAAGTAATTTGAGATTTATACGCATATACGTTCAATTAAAATAAGGTGCATTAAAAGACAAAAATAAGGATTTTATTTGGCTGAAATAAAACATTCTAAGAAGAAGAAACGCAGAAATCTTTATCTATAGTTTTAGAAAAGTAATATATTTGCATACAATTTATACCACGGTAAAAACATTGCAATTTCCTCATTTAATAATTACTTAATACTCGCAATTCAACCAATGCTAATCAGCGTGCAAATCTTTAAAACCATACTTGTTCTTGTTCTTACTGGAATGTCAATGTGGGTTCAAGCTCAGTATGCAAACAAAATATGGTACTTTGGTGAATATGCAGGCATCAACTTCAATATTTCACCCCCTTCAAGCCTAAGCAATAGTATGCTTCAATCCTATGATAATAATAGTACCATTACAGATACTAATGGGAATTTATTGTTTTATACCAATGGAGTAACAGTTTGGAACAAACTTCATAATGTCATGACCAATGGAACCGCTTTGGGAGCCACTTTGAGTTCAGGTCAAAGCACCATGATTGTGCCGCAGCCCAATTCCAATCTATTCTATATTTTCACCGTTGGATACGCCTCCGGAGATGCATTCAGATACTCAATTGTGGATATTAGCTTATCTGGAGGAAATGGGGCTGTAACACAAAAAGGGATTATTTTATTCTCAAACAGTACTGAAAAAATTGACGCAATCTACAATCCTAATGACACAAGTTACTGGGTAATGACCCATGCATGGAATACCAACCAATTTTATTGTTATAAAATTACAAATCAGGGGCTGCAACCTTTGCCTGTAATTTCAGCCATTGGAAGCATTCATTCTGGAGGCACCTCCAATGGTAATAATGCCATAGGTCAAATGAGTTTTTCAGAAGATGGATCATTTTTAGCCAATGCGATTTACGATATAGGAAAAATTGAACTGTTCAATTTTAATCTGACAACTGGAGTTTTGAGCAATGTCATTTCGCTTACAGGATATACAAAGCCCTGGGGAATAGCTATCAGCAACAACAATCGATTTCTTTATTTTACTGAATGGTTTGATGACGATTTATACCAACTTGATTTAATTTCTGGCAACGCAGCAACCATTATGTCGGCAAAAATATTGGTAGGTACTGCCACTTTTCCTACAGGATCAAGCGCGTACAAAATTGGATATTTAGAGCCGGGATTCGATGGCAAAATTTACATTGCTAAATTTGGGCAACATTTTATAAGTGCCATTAATTCTCCTGATTTGCTTGGTTCTGCTTGCGGATTTATCGATAATGCAATTAATTTAGGAACCCCAACTTGCAACGCTGGCCTGTCACGTACTGTTACAAAATACCCGCCTAAATACTGCTCTCATCAATATTTTGATTCAGTTTATATATGTTCAGGTGATTCTGCCTTCATTAATGGAATATATTATAAATATGCCTCAGACATTATTGACACTCTTGTCGCTGCTTCGGGTTGCGATAGCATCATCACAACTTCCCTATTAGTTAAGCCAATCCCAGTAATAAGCCTTGGTAACGATACTTCATTTTGTATTGGCGATAGTATTAAACTTTATGTAAATGCTGGTTTTAATAGTGTACTTTGGAATACGAGTTGCACCCAAGACACAATCACTATTTACAGTCAAGGAACTTATTGGGTACAAGTAACCCTTAACAATTGCACTAACTCAGATAGCATCTTTGTTTTAAATAACTCAAGTTCTTTTTTGTCAATTGCTGATTCAACCCTTTGTAAGGATGAAATTTTTAAGATAAGTCTTCCATCCAATTATTCTTATTCATGGTCTGATGGGAGTTCTAGCTTCGAAAATGAATTTAATACCGAAGGTTTTTACTGGGTCGAAATTACTGATAATTGCAAAACCTATGTGGACACGTTTGCACTTTCATTTGAAGACTGCTCATGCAACTGGTACATTCCCAATGCTTTTACGCCCAATGGAGATGGAATTAACGAAATTTTCATTCCCCTATCAAATTGCACTGTATATCGTTATGAATTATATATTTTCAATCGATGGGGGGCTAATATTTTCAAATCTAATGATCAAAATAAAG
The DNA here is from genome assembly GCA_022736595.1 of Draconibacterium orientale. Classification (GTDB taxonomy): domain Bacteria; phylum Bacteroidota; class Bacteroidia; order Bacteroidales; family UBA1556; genus UBA6267. The sequence goes on from DZDC01000038.1 coordinate 8,986, forward strand.
GGTGGAATGGCAAAGTCAAATATGCTGATGCCAGCGATGGAGTTTACTTCTACCAATTGATTTACTATTTAAATCCCGAAGATAAAAAAAGCAAAATCCTAAATGGAAGTTTAACGCTTATAAGGTAACTTTGGCGTCTTCAAAATGAGCAAAGATACCAATGATACTTCAATGAATACTCAAAAATCCAAATCAAAAATACTTTACTTATACCCAAGACAACGCTCGTCTTTTGTAGCAAAAGATATTAAACTCCTTTCGGAAAGATATGAGGTAGTTGAATTTCTATTTCGTACTAAACCTAAATTTTTATTGCCCTTTGAACTGGTACGACTTAAGCTTTTTCTTCTTCGAAATCTCTTTTCTATAAAACTATATGTGGTAATGTTTGCAGGATATTGGTCTCTTTTACCTGCCATTTTTGCAAAAATCTTTGGCAAAAGAAACTTGATCATTACGGGAGGCACCGATTGTGTAAGTTTTCCAGAAATTGGCTACGGAAATTTTCAAAATCCACTCATTGCGTGGTTTACAAAACAAAGTTTTAAATTAAGCACTCGTATTGTAGCATTGCACTCATCCATGATATTAGCCGATTATAAATATCTTCCATTAACTTATAAACGCCAAGGAATTAAAGCATTTGTGCCTAATTTAAAAACTGAAATTGATATTATTGAAAATGGTTATGACGCTGCGTTTTGGAGGCCACAAGACAGCTCAAAATCAAAAACCTTTTTAAGTGTCGCACTTGGAATAGAAAATGCTAAAACAAGAAATATCAAAGGTTATGATCTTATACTGGAAGTGGCAAAAAATTATCCTTCCTATGAATTTGTTTTTGTTGGCCTTTCGAGCACACAGGTCGATTTTGAAGTTCCAGCAAATGTTCAACTTCATGGAAAAACAAACGCCGAAGGACTACGCAAATACTACAGCCAATCCCAATTCTACCTTCAGCTTAGCATGTCAGAAGGATTTCCCAACGCTTTGTGCGAGGCCATGTTATGCGAGTGTGTGCCCATTGTTTCGGCAGTGGCATCCATGCCCGAAATCGTAGGCAGCTCCGGTTTTATCCTTCCCCAAAAAGACCTCAATCTCTTGACCCAAATCATCGAAAAAGCCTTGCAATCTGACCTTGAGCAGTTGGGCAAAGCGGCACGCCACCGCATCAGCAGCCAATATACCGAGCAAATGAGAGCTGAGAAACTCAACTCGCTGATTAAAAATTTGATGGACAAAAAATAATTTGTCAAAACCTACTTTTTTACACCAAAAATATTTCTACCTTTGCAGCCCCGAAAAATCATGTCGGGACGAGTAATTCATTTATTGTTTAACCAGACTGTATTCCAGGCAGTCACACTACTATTTATTATGTCAGAAGAAAACGTCATTCATGACGAAGTAACCGTTGAAGCTCCCCAAGCTGAGGTTGAAACTCCCCAAGTTGAAGTTGAAGTTATAGAAGAAGCTCCCGTTGTAGCTGAGGTTAAGACCGGCAAAAAAGCTGCTAAGGACGAAGAACCCATCGATTTTGACTGGGAAAACGAAGGCAATGGCAAAATGGTATCAGGTGCAGATCACGCAAGATTAGCCGATATCTACGACAAAACCTTAAAATCAGTAACCGATCAACAAGTGGTTGAAGGTGTCATCATGGCCATGAACAGCCGCGAAGTGGTGGTAAACATCGGCTTTAAATCAGACGGTGTCCTTTCATTCAACGAATTGCGCTACCTAAGCAATGTAAAAATTGGCGATAAAGTGGACGTTTACATCGAAAGCCAAGAAGACGCTAGCGGTCAGCTTGTCCTTTCACATAAAAAAGCTCGTTCACTCAAATCATGGGATCGTGTTAACGAAGCCCTTGAAAAAGACGAAATCATCAACGGTTTTGTTAAATGTCGTACCAAAGGCGGCTTGATCGTTGACGTATTCGGAATCGAAGCTTTCTTACCCGGTTCTCAAATCGACGTTAAACCCATCCGCGATTACGATGTTTACGTTGGTAATACCATGGAATTCAAAGTGGTTAAAATCAACAACGAATTCAAAAACGTGGTGGTTTCACATAAAGCCCTTATTCAGGACGAGCTCGAAAAGCAAAAAACTGAAATCATGGGTAAACTCGAAAAAGGTCAAGTGCTTGAAGGTACCGTTAAAAATATCACCACCTACGGCGTATTCATCGATTTGGGTGGCGTTGACGGACTTATCCATATCACCGATCTTTCTTGGGGTCGCATCAATCACCCTGAAGAAGTGGTTACCCTCGATCAAAAAATCAATGTGGTTATCCTCGATTTCGATGAAACCAAAAAACGTATCGCTCTCGGCTTAAAACAACTTACTCCTCATCCATGGGATGCCCTTGATGCTAACCTTACCGTTGGCGACAAGGTAAAAGGTAAAGTAGTAGTTATTGCCGATTACGGTGCATTTATCGAAATTGCTACTGGCGTTGAAGGACTTATTCACGTGAGCGAAATGTCATGGTCACAACACTTACGTACCGCTCAAGATTTCATGCAAGTAGGTACTGAAATAGAAGCCACCATACTTACCCTCGACCGCGACGAACGCAAAATGTCGTTAGGTATCAAACAACTTATCCCAGATCCATGGGCTGCCATCGATGCTCGTTACCCCAAAGGTTCTAAACACACTGCCACCGTTCGCAACTTTACCAACTTCGGTATTTTTGTAGAATTGGAAGAAGGTATCGACGGATTGGTACACATCTCTGACCTTAGCTGGTCTAAGAAAATCAAACATCCCGCTGAATTTACCAAAGTAGGTGATACGCTTGATGTTGTGGTACTTGATGTAGATATGGAAAATCGTCGCCTTAGCTTAGGTCACAAACAACTCGAAGAAAATCCTTGGGATGTTTTCGAAACTGTTTTTGGAATGGAAAGCGTACAAAAAGGAACCATCACCAACATCTCTGATAAAGGTGCCCTTATCGCTCTTCCCTACGGTGTTGAAGGATTCGTTCCAAAACGTCACCTAACCAAAGAAGACGGTAGCACGCCTAAAGTTGATGATGCTCTTGACTTTGTGGTAATTGAATTCAGCAAAGAAAACAAGAAAATCATCCTTTCTCACAGTCGCATTTTCGAAAAAGCACAAGCTGCCGAAAAAGCACAAGCTAAATCTATCAAAGCTACTGCTGAGAAAACTACCAACAATACCATCAGCAACATCAATAAAAACGTTGAGAAAAGCACCTTCGGAGACCTTTCAGTTCTTGAAGACTTGAAAGCCGAAATGCAAGAAAACGAAAAAGCTAAAGCTGAGAAACTTCTAAAGAAAATGGAAGATAAGAAAAACAAAACCAAAGAAACTGAAGAATAATTTTCAGAAGTTTCATAAACTGATAAAAAGCTCGAACGATTACCGTTCGAGCTTTTTTTTTCGTCATCACCTTCCACTATTAATCTTTTTAAATGCAATGCAACCAAATTCAATACGCCATATCAAATCCAATGATAGAATTGCAAAGCCTAGTCATTGATAAGACTATACCAAATTATAGCGGTTATGCCGAGCTAACGTTTCCGTTAAGATAGAAATCGGAACGGAAGTAATGAGGAATCTTTTACAAACATTGGAATGGTCATTGGTTTTTAGCAAATTCAGCGCAATTTTTAGCCATTTTCGCACAGCGTCGGCCTCGCTTTTTGGCCATTCCCAACGCTCGAGGTAGCGCATGGCTTTGGAGGACTAAGCCCAAAGGGAATAATAACTTTGGCAAAATTGGAGTTTTGAAACTTTAGCTCATAACCGCGCAAAATCGGTGCGATGGCAACTAATTCCGACGCAGGAGGAATTACTCCGCCTTGAGAAAATGGCGTAAAGAAAATTGGGAATGGCAAGCGCTAAAAAACACATTTTGTTTGACGAACGTTAGACTGTTATGAATGCTTGCTTTATAAATATTACATAGATTTTTGCTATTGTCAGACTAAAAACAAATACTTATTGCTTAAGATTCCTCACTGCTTCCGAAAGCTTTCGGAACGGAATGACAATCAAAAAGAAGGTTTTAAGAGGGAGGAGGTTGGAAAGAATATTAATTTAACCCCTTAATTTTCGACACTGCCGCCGCAAATTCTTTAAGATAAAAGGGCTCAAAATAGGCCAAATCGACAAACTGCTTTTCTTGAAACTTTTGAAACGAAAGGGCGCTCATTCCTCGAGCACTGGCTTCTACTTGGGTGAGAAAATGGGCATGAGGATGCTCAAGTAAGGTGGCATATTTGGGGGCCCCATCGCCACAAAAAATAAGGTGATGGCTTTGCAAAATTTCATCATAGATGTTGGGAGTTAATACCACGGCCTCCACTGGATTTTGTGCTTTAAGCTGTGCATCAAAACTTTGGGTATATACTTCCATTCGGCGTGCGTCCACCATGGGTTGAATCCAACCTTCAAAATCGGGAGATTGAAGCTGCAGGGCTTGATAAGCAATGCTTTGCAAGGTGTCTATGGCAATCATCGGTATTTGCAGCGAATAGCAGAGCCCCTTGGCCAAGCTGCTTCCGATACGCAATCCCGTATAACTTCCTGGCCCTTGACTTAAAGCTATGGCGTTTAATTGCGAATAGACCACTCCATTGCGCTGGAGCAATTGATCCACCATAGGAGCTAGTTGGGCTGCGTGGGCATTGGCTTCTTTGAGTTCGAGGAAATCGAGGGTGCTGCCTTCACGCGATAAACTTACGCTACAAATGGAGGTAGAAGTCTCGATATTCAAAATTAAACTCATCGGATTAGGCTTTTTTAAAATATTGTTGAAGCTGAGCTGTTAACGCTATTTTTCGGTTTTCGGAGGCAAAACTCACCTCAATGGCATTGAGAGCAGTTTGATAAATCTGGGCTTCATTCATTTCCAAAGCTTGGGCTACGGCCAGATAATTGTCGGTTAAATATCCACCAAAATAGGCGGGATCGTCTGAATTAACAGTGGCTTTTAAGTTCAATTGCAGCATCTTTTTCAAAGGATGGTCTTCCATATTTTGGATAACGCAGAGCTTTAAATTGCTTAATGGACAAAGGGTTAGCCCGATTTCTTTTTCTGCCAAAACCTTTATGAGGGCTTCATCTTTCATGGAATTGTTGCCATGGTCGAGGCGGTGGATTTTAAGGAGCTCCAAGCTTTTCCAAATATACTCAGGAGGGCCTTCTTCTCCGGCATGGGCAACGGTTTTCAGTCCCAAACTGTGGGCATATTCAAATACGCGTTCAAATTTTTCGGGTGGATTTCCCAATTCCGAACTGTCCAAGCCCACGGCTTCAAACTGTAGGCGATAGGGCAGGGCTTGCTCCAAAACTTTAAAGGCTTCTTCTTCTGAAAGATGCCGCAAAAAGCTTAAGATGAGCACGGTGCTGAGGTTCCATTGATTGAGGGCATAGTTTCGGGCCTTGCTGATGCCAGTCATTACTGTGGAAAGGTCGATGCCTCGTTGCGTATGACTTTGTGGGTCAAACATCATCTCCGCATGCTGGATGTTTTCGTCATGAGCTCGCTGAAGGTAGGCCAGTGTAAGCTCATAAAAATCGTTCTCTGTCACCAAAACTTGGCAGCCTGCGTAATAGATGTCTAAAAAATCCTGAAGATTGGTGAATTGGTAAGCCGCCTTTATTTCTTCGATGCTCTGGTAGGGTAGCGAAATAGTGTTACGTTGGGCCAATTGAAGCATCATATCGGCTTCCATACTGCCCTCAAGGTGGAGGTGTAACTCCACCTTGGGCATGTTTTGGATAAAAGTTTCGTTTTTCATCAGATTATTGTACCAGTACCATTTCGTCGATGAGGTGTTTTGAATTTCCTAACTTATCGATGATAAAAAGGACATAACGAATATCGACATTGATGGTTCGTTGAATATTTTGTTCATAGAAAATATCGCCACTCATGGCCTCCCAGTTACCGTCAAAGGCAATACCAATAAGGTTTCCTTGGGCATCCATCACAGGGCTACCGCTATTGCCACCGGTAATATCGTTGGTAGTGAGGAAGCAGGTGTGCATGGTGCCATCTTTGTCGGCATAGGGTCCAAAATCTTTATTTTTATACAATTCTTTAAGTTTTGCAGGAACCACAAATTCTGGATTGTTGGCATCTTCTTTGGCCATCAGTCCGTCCAAAGTGGTAAAGTAGTTGTATTCCACCGCATCGGCAGGGGCATAGTCTTTCACTTGGCCATAGGTCATTCGCAAAGTACTGTTGGCATTGGGATAGAATTTCTTTTCGGGCATCATTTGGCGCAATCCATCCACAAATAATCGACGACCTTCGTCCAACATAAGATCGTTTTCTTCCATGGCTCCGTACACCTCACGAATGCTGTTCACCATGGCTAGCGTAAGTTCAAATCCTGGGTCAGCAGCAAGGCTTTTGTAATTGGGCTTGTCCAAAAATGCTTTTAAACGTGAGGGATCGGTAAGGATGGATTTAGAATAAATCACTTGAGCATAGTTTTCAATTTTGCCTTTATATTTTTTGTTGATCTGGTCGATGATGTACTTTTTATTTTCTTTTTTGTCGAGGCTGTAAGCGGTGTAATCGTGTGCCACATTTTCAAAATACATTCCCAAAAGGGCTACGAACAAATCTTGGTCGGTGGAGGCGTTGATGTCTTTGAAATGGGCAGTCGATTCGGCCTGAAGGTTGGCTGCTTCGGCTTCAATTTCTTTCCATAATTCGGCTTTGGTGGCTTTGTCGGCACTCTGATACTGTTGCAGCATCATGTAAATATTAAAGAAACTAAAGCCGTAATAGATTTGTTCCGGACCTTGAAATATGGCTTCCTCCAAATAAGTCAAAGGTAGCGCATAGGGTTTGTTTTTCTCATAACCTTGTTCGATGAGTTTCAGTGCATTTCCGTATTTTTCAAAGCGTTGGTTGTCGGCAGCAGCCCATTGAAGGTATTGTTGTTCGAGGGCTAACTTTTTGTCGAGCACCTTATTGTTTTTAAGACCCTTGGTTTGACCAATAAAATATTTCCAATAATTGGCAGTTTGGGCGTATTTGGCTGCGTACTGAATGCGTACTGCGGGATCGGTATCCATGTGCATCTTCATGGTTTTCAGTTTTTTGTCGCGAATATCAACAATACTTTGGTTGGTAATTTCCAACGCTTCTTTGATGCCATAGCTGCTCAAATAGCGGTCGGTGGTACCGGGGTAACCCCAAATCATGGCGTAATCGTCTTTTTGAACGCCTTTAAGCGAAACAGGAATTACGTGTTTAGGTTTGTAAGGTACGTTGTCTTTATGGAAGGGAGCATTGCTACCATCGGCGGCGGTATAAATGCGGAACATGCTGAAGTCGCCGGTATGACGTGGCCACATCCAATTGTCGGTATCGCCACCAAACTTTCCAATACTTTCGGGGGGTGCAGCTACCAAACGCACATCGCCAAATTGATGATATACAAACATATAGTATTCGTTTCCATTAAAAAACGACTTGATGTCGAGATGGTAAATATTGTCGGGATTGTATTTGGCTTGGAGAGCAGCAATTCTACGACGAACGATGATTTGACGGTCGGCTTCGGTGGTTTTATCGTTCACACTGTCCAACACTTCGGCGGTGACATCGGCCATATAGTTGAGAATGTAAGCTGTAACGCCTTCCACAGGCAATTCATCACTGAGTTGTTGCGCCCAAAAACCATCGGTTAGATAGTCGTGGTCGGTGGTGGAATGTTGCTGAATGGTTTCGTAACCGCAGTGGTGATTGGTAAGAAACATTCCTTTGTCGCTCACAATTTCACCTGTACAGAAAAATCCCATACTCACAATGCCATCCTTCAAGCTGGAGTGGTTAATATCGTAAAGCTCTTTGGCACTGAGTCTTAAACCATATTTTTGCATATCGGTGTGGTTGAGGCGTTCCACCAACATCGGAAGCCACATGCCTTCATCAGGTCGTGCGGGATTTTTTGCCAAAAGGCTAAATTGGAACAGTACTAAACTAAGTACAACGAGTAGGGATTTTTTCATTTTTTGATCTCCTATTTTGAATTAGTAAATTGAAATTACGGTGATACTTATGTTTTTAAATAATTAAGCAAGCTGCAACTAATTTAGTTTGTCGCTTAAAAGGCGCATTTCGACCACCGGACTGTAGCCTTCGTAAAGAATATTGAAAACGGCTTCAGAAATAGGCATATACACTTGATGTTCTTTGTTGATTTCGACCAAACATTTTACGGCATAATAACCCTCTGCCACCATTTTCATTTCGGACATAGTGGATTTAACAGAATATCCTCGGCCAATGTAGGTGCCAAAGGTTCGGTTGCGGCTAAAGTTGGAATAGGCTGTTACCAGCAAATCGCCCACATATTCGGTGTCCATAACCTTACGATATTGGGGAAAAACGACCTCTAGAAAACGTCGAATTTCGCGCATGGCATTTACAATGAGTACCGCTTGAAAGTTGTCGCCATAGCCCAACCCAATGCATATTCCGTTGGCAATGGCGAAAATATTTTTGAGCACCGCTGCATATTCGGTTCCAGCAATGTCGGTGGAAGTTTTCATCTTCATAAACCAAGTGCTGAACATTTCGGCCATAAATTTGGCGCGCTCTTCATCTAGAAAGGCAATGGTAAGAAAACTAAGTTTTTGCATGGCCACTTCTTCGGCATGGCAAGGGCCAGCGATAATGCCAATATCGTTGAATTTAACGTCGTATTGGGTGTGGAAGTAGTTGGCAACAATCTGATTGTGCTGAGGTACAATACCTTTGATAGCCGAAATAAGAATTTTATTGCTAAAGTCAGTGATGCCTGCTTTTTGTAAAGCGTCGTGCAAAAAGGCTGAAGGAATGGCAAAAATAAGGATGTCGTACTGTTCCACCACCTTTTTGAGGTCGGTACTGATATCTAGTTTTTCGGCGTTGAGCTCGGCATATTGCAGGTAGAAAGGATTGCGTCCTTTTTCCAAAACCGAAAGCTTGGTATCCTCGTTACGAACCCACCAACCCAGACGGTCGAGGTTGTGCCCCAATAGTTTTACTAAGGCCGTTCCCCAGCTTCCAGATCCTATGACAGCTACTTTTTTGTCGATCATTTATGGTTAAAACTGTAGTTTGAATTGCTTCGGTTTCCCGTTACGCAAAACTACAACTTTTGTTTTATCTCCAACCTTAATATTTCGCAATGCTTTCATATAATCTGGCATGTCTTTTATTTCCACATCTCCAAGCTTAATGATGATGTCGCCGGTTTGTAAACCAGCCTTTTGTGCGGGCTTGTCTTGGATCACCGATCCCACACCCACACCAGGAACTTCGGAGCTAAAGTCGGGCACGATACCTAAAGTAACTCCATTTTTGTAACTTCTTGATTTTCCTTGGTCTTCGTCCTTGGTTTTAGCAAAAGTTAGTTTTTCGTATTTTTGAAGCTTTCCCATCAAATCGGTGGCAAAGGCCAAAACATCCATTTCGCCTTGGAGGTTTATTTTTTCAATATCGTCGTCGGGAGTGTGGTAATCGTTATGAAGCCCGGTGAAGAAAAAGAGTACGGGAACTTCTTGTTGGTAGAAACTCATTTGGTCCGATCCACCCACTCCTGAAGCTGACTTTTTGATAGTTAAGCCATGATTTGGAGTTTGAGCAATGAGGGTATCCCATTCGGTGGCAGTACCGGTGCCGATGAGGGTCAGAACTTTCTTGGTGCTATCAAGGCGTCCTAGCATATCAAAATTGATCATGGCCAGGGTTTTTTCTTTTGAAAAATAGTTGCTTTTAACAAAAGCATTGGAACCCAAAAGTCCCTTTTCTTCTCCCGAGAAAGCTAAGAATAAAATATTGTAATTCAAATTGTTGATGCTGGAAAAATAACGAGCCATTTCCATCACACCAGCCACTCCCGAGGCGTTGTCGTCGGCTCCATTATGCACTTTAGGTTCGCCTTTGTAGCGTGATGTTTCGCCCCCCATGCCTAAATGGTCGTAATGGGCGCCCAGGATGAGGGTTTTTGCAGCTCCACGATCCATATATCCTGCCACATTATAGGCTTTCTTGGTGATTTTTTGAAGATTAATCTCCAGCGATAATTCCATTTGCTGAGCAGGTTGAAGGTTATGAAAATCGTTGGACATCACCACCACCACAGGGATGTCGCTTCTGTCGGCACGATTGCTCATGCGGGCTCTGGGATCGGTAAAATCGGGATCGTTGTTCACAAATATTACCGCTTTCGCTCCCAAACTGATGGCCATATCAATTTTGCCATCCATGCTGGCCTCTGCTGCATATTTTCCTGCTTTATCAAATCCCTTGGGTGCTGAAAGCTCAATAATAAAGGCTTTTCCGCTGAGATCGGTGAGTTTTGCATAATCGTTGGTGCTGCCATCAGCGGTTTTAATTCCGAAGCCAACATAAATGGCCGCTCCTTTGTAAGTGCCATTAGCCGAACGACTTATAGGGTAAAAGTCGGAACCTGCTTTTAAATTTTTATCGCCAAATGCTAACGTGGTGCCTTGGCTATAATCGATGCCATCCTTGAATTCAAACCATTGCATATAGGATCCATCGAAATAGGGTTTTAGCCCAAGTTTTTTAAACTCTTGCACCAAATAATCGCGGCTTTTGAGCTCTTCCACGGCTCCTGCTTCACGACCCATCATGCTATCGTGGGATAGAACAGCAATTTGTTGGTAAACGTATTTTGAATCAAGAGTTTGACTGTGAGCAAAATAAAAGGATGATACTATAAAAAGTGTAAAAAGTAGTTTGATCATAATAGATGGTTTTAGTAGGTTTGAAATGAATTGGGTGTTTTTATGAACTTTAGAGGGCAAAATTAAAATTAAAAAGCGTGCTATCACTCACTAATTATTGGTAAAAATGTGCGATTTAACAGGGTAAATTTAGTCTTCAGCAACTTCTTGGTTTCGCTTTGCTTTTAGAATCAATCGATTTTGATTCCTTTTAAAAGCGATGAATATGAGTACAAAACTAAAAGCGAGGAAGAACCATTTCAAAAAGGTAGCTATCGAAACCGACTCAACGCGAATGCTAACGATTTGTGGGTAATCGTACACCATGATTCGGAAGTAATAATTTTCAATAAGGTCGGCAAGGAAAGCAAACCAAGGAATAAAAATCCAGAAATTGAGGGTTATTGGTTTGATGATTCGTACTAAAATTCCCATTATAAGACCACTATAAATAAAAGGATACAGGAAATCGCGAAACTGATATTTTAAATAGAGCATACGGCCTTCGGGTCCAAAGGCTGTTAAAGTGGATTCAATGGAGTGGTTGCTGTGCCAAAAATTCAAATCGGGTGGAAGGAAACCTCCTGAGATTTTATAAATATGCCAAAAGCCACCTTCACCAAAATACATCCATACGCTAAATCCAACCCAAGTAAGAAAGAGCACAATCATGAAAAAGGTAGAAAAAAGTTTCTTTAATTGACGCATCATGCTGATTAGTTTGAGGCAAAGATAAACTTTAAAACACATTCTTAAAAAAAAATGATAGTTTTATCAGGGCAAACGCATGAGTTTTTTACTTCATGACTAATAATTTTTCAAGATAGC
>DZDC01000297.1 GCA_022736595.1 Draconibacterium orientale
TGACCGCCGGTACCGCAAGCAATATTTCTATCATTCTTTAAGGTTTATATCCTTTCAAAAAGCCCTATATTGCGGCATACTTACTTTCCATTGATTCTTTTTATTGTATACTAATTCCTTCAAAGGTATGTCCCTTGGTATGTCCCTCTCAAATGGAGTTATTATGGCAGTTGATCGAAAGCAGTTTACAGAGTCAGTGGAGGCAGGCTTAAAAGCAAATTCTACCTACACAAAATTCTATATCAACTTCAAGCTTGATGGAAAAATAAAACAGCGTGTAATTGACTACTCTGATAAGGACTGGGATAAACGGACGAGGATTGCAAAAGCCAAAGCCGACTTAGCCACTGAGAAGGATAAACAAGTCAATACAGGTGTTAACTTTACCGAGAACAGCCGTCTCAATGATGTCGCAGAAATCTATTTTGATAAATCATGTGAAGAATCCAAGTGGACGAATGAGCGCAAAGATAATTACAATCTGTATTGTAAAAATGGCATTGGTAAAAAACGTATCAAGGATGTCCGCCAAGTTGACATCGAAACGCTTCGTAAAGGCATGGAAGTCAAAGGACATTCCAAACAAACACTTAACGGATGCAGTCCACGAACTATCAAAAAATTGTTGATCCAAGTTTTAAAACCTATTATGCAATATGCTGTTGATAATAAAGTGTTAAGCGATATGCCTACCATAAAACCGCCGAAGCAGAATCGCCAAAAGAAGATTGTCGAGGATGCAGGAAACAAATTAGCAACACTATTTAAAACGATAATGACGACTTATGCAGATGAGCCATTCTATCGTGCTCTCTTCCTCTTTGCACTGTATGGTAGACGTTGGAACGAGATTCGTACCCTACAATGGAGTGATGTTAATTTTTTAACAAGTCGCTATACCATACGAGCCGATAATAATAAGATTGGTCAGAATCAGACCTACGAACTCTCAGCACCAATCGCAGAAGCCCTATCTCATATCAAAGACGAGCATGGCGGATTAATATTCAAATCACCCGTTACAGGTGCAGAACTTTACCCACC
>DZDC01000164.1 GCA_022736595.1 Draconibacterium orientale
CTTCTTACTTCTTACTTCTTACTTCTTACTTCTTACTTCTTACTTCTGCCTTTACCATATCATTAAACCTCCAATTAAGATTTGTATAAACCATTTATTCTTTTACTTTTGCTGCCATAAAATCATTTCAATTCGATTGATGCAATTCGTTGTTAACCATTATTATAGAGGTTTTATCAAGGCAATTTTGTAGTGATTTAAAAGGCATTTAGGAGTTGAAATACTTAATTAGAAAACAATTAGAACAGCAAAATACAATATGAGTCAAAGAAGTTTATTATTTGAGGTAAGTTGGGAAGTGTGCAATAAAATTGGCGGCATTTACAGTGTCATCACCACCAAAGCTCCCGTAGTTGGAGAGAAATATAAAAACCATCATTTTATGGTTGGGCCTGATTTGCTAAAAGAAAAGGCCAATGAGGAATTTATCGAGGACTTCGATTTATACAGCGACTGGCGTCAATTTGCTTTGGCCAACGATCTGAAAGTAAGAGTAGGTCGCTGGAACATTCCAAGCCAACCCGTAGTAATTTTGGTAGATTTCACTCCTTTCTTCAGCCAAAAAAATGAGATTTTCACCCGCTTTTGGGAAAAATTCAGACTCGACTCCCTGGCCGGACAATGGGATTACATTGAGCCCGCTATGTTTGGCTACGCAGCTGCCAAAGTAATTGATTCTTTTTACCACTATAATTTTAGCGATCATCGTCAGGCGGTGGCACAGTTTCACGAATGGATGACGGGTGCCGGAGTACTTTATTTGGCCGACAAAAGCCCTGATATTGCCACCGTTTTCACAACCCATGCCACTGTTTTGGGGCGCATTCTGGCAGGCAATCATTTGCCCCTTTACGATAAACTTACAGACTATAAACCTCATATCATCGCCCGTCAGTTCAACAACAGTGCAAAATATAGCTTAGAAAAAGCCGCTGCCGATCATGCCGATGTATTCACCACAGTGAGTAAAATTACGGCTAGTGAATGCGAGGTTTTGTTGCAAAAAGCTCCCGATATGGTTACCCCGAATGGTTTCGACAACCATTTTGTACCCCAAGCCAAAGAGCGAACTCAACTGCGCAAAACAGCCCGCCAACGATTGAAAGATGTGGCTGAAGCTACTTTAGGTTACGAACTAAAAAATCCCTATTTCATTATCAATAGTGGTCGTTATGAGTTTAGAAATAAAGGCATAGATGTTTTTATAGATAGTTTGCATCAATTGGAAGCGGAGGCTGCTCCTTTGAAAGATCGTGAGGTGGTGGCTTTTATAGCTGTGCCAGCCCATCATAAAGAATTCAATGCCGAAATTTTTCAACGTTTAAACAACCACCAAAAAGGGGGTAAAGCCTATATTAACACCCACCATTTGCACGACGAAGTCAACGACCCTGTTTTGACCAAAATGGCAGAGCTACACATGGCTAATCTCCAAGATAGCAAGGTAAAAGTGATTTTTGCTCCAGTATATTTCGATGGAAAAGACGGCCTTTTTAATACCAATTATTACGATTTATTGGTGGGTTTTGATTTAAGTGTTTTCCCAAGTTATTACGAACCTTGGGGCTATACTCCCATGGAAAGTATTGCTTTTGGAATTCCCACCATTACCACCGATTTGGCAGGTTACGGACAATGGATTCAAGAAAAAATTAGCAAGGAAAATCCAGGGGCAGCCATCGTTCACCGTACCGATGAAAATCGGGAACAAAGCGTTACCCAGATCAAAGATCAGCTCCTTTACTTTTTGCAACAAAGTCAAAGCCAGTGGGAAGCCAGCAGTAAAGATGCCTTGAAATTGGCCGAAAGCACTACCTGGGTTGAGTTTGCTCCCATTTACCGCAAAGCTTACAAATTGGCGCTTCAACAAATCGACAATCGTTTGACTGCCATCGAGGAACAATTGTACCACCAAAAGGGAGTGAGCATCAATCAAGCCCAAAGCAAAGGTCCAAATTGGAAAAAAGCTTTAGTAAAACCTAACCTTCCTGAGGTGCTCAGACCTTTGACCGAACTCTCGATGAACATTTGGTGGACTTGGAATTACGATGCTGCAACGCTTTTCAAATCCATTAACCCAATATTATGGTCTCAGATCGAGTACAATCCCATTGCGCTTATCGAAGCTTTAGATTATGACCAAATCGCTGAATTGGAACAAAATCAAACTTTTGTTCAAAATCTGCAAAAGGTTTATCTAGATTTTCGCAATTATATGGAACAAAAATCAAAGCAAAGTTCCGATCAAATTGCCTATTTCAGTATGGAATACGGACTCCATGATACCATAAAAATCTTTAGCGGAGGATTGGGAATGTTAGCTGGCGATTTTATTAAAGAAGCCAGCGACAACAATGTAAATATGGTGGCTGTGGGCTTGCTTTATCGTTACGGATATTTCAGTCAGAAAATTACCCAATTTGGCGATCAATTGGCTACTTTCTCGCCTCAACAATTTACCCATTTGCCCATAGTTCCCATCCGCGATGAGCGTGGAGCGTGGATAACCATTGGCATCAGTTTGCCTGGAAGAGTGTTGCGTGCTAAGGTGTGGAAACTCAATGTGGGCAGAGTAGAGCTCTATCTTTTGGATACCGACATCGATGAAAACAATTCTGCCGACCGTCGTATCACCTACCAACTTTATGGAGGCGACCACAACAACCGCTTTTTGCAAGAACTGCTGTTGGGCGTAGGAGGAATCCGACTGCTCGATGCTATAAAATACAATCCCACTTTGTACCATTGCAATGAAGGCCATGCCGCTTTTATTGGTGTGGAACGCCTACGTAAATACATTGGAGCAGAGCATCTTAACTTTGAAGTAGCTAAGGAAGTAGTACGTGCTTCCACCTTGTTTACCACCCATACTCCAGTGCCAGCAGGTCACGACCGATTTGATGAAGATCTGTTGAGAGCCTATTTGCCCCATTATGCCGAACGATTGAACATCCGTTGGGACCAATTTATGGCTTTAGGACGTGAAAATACGGAAGACCTTCACGAGAAATTTTCCATGAGCGTTCTTGCCATGAAGCTTTCGCAGGGAATGAACGGGGTAAGTAAAATTCATGGACGCGTAAGCCGCGAAATGTTTGCCAGTATGTTCCCAGGGTATTATCCTAATGAACTATATATCAGTTATGTAACCAATGGAGTGCATTTGCCTACCTGGGCGTCGAAAGGTTGGGGGAAATTGTATCAACGTATAGAACCTAAGTTTTTTGCCCAACAAGATAAAATGGACTTGTGGAACAAAATTTACGAAGTGGACAATGCCGAAATCTTCGAATTGCGCAACAACCAAAGAAGTAAATTGATGGCTTATCTTCGTCCTCGCCTTGAAGCGGAGCTTAGAGAGCGCAACGAATCGCCCAAATTGATGGTCGAAATTCTCAAAAATTTAAAGGACGATGTACTTACCATCGGTTTTGCCCGTCGTTTTGCTACCTATAAACGAGCCCATCTGCTTTTCAACGATTTGGAAAAACTGGATCAGATTATCAACAATCCCAAACAGCCCATCCAATTTTTATTTGCAGGCAAAGCCCACCCTGCCGACAAAGCTGGGCAAGACTTAATTAAGCGCATTTACGAAATCAGCAAAATGCCACAGTTTGTGGGCAAAATAATTTTTGTTGAAAACTATGATATCGCCCTTGGCAAACGTCTGGTCAGCGGTGTGGATATATGGCTTAACAACCCCACACGACCCTTGGAAGCCAGTGGTACCAGCGGAGAAAAAGCGGTGATGAATGGCGTGCTCAACTTCAGCGTGCTCGATGGATGGTGGGCCGAAGGGTATAAAGAAGGAGCAGGTTGGGCTTTGAAAGAAGAACGTACTTATGATGATCAAGGGCAACAAGATGCGCTGGATGCCAACTTGTTGTACTATATTTTTGAAGAAGAAATTGCGCCTAAATTCTACAAACGCTCTGCCGATGGTATTCCTGTGCAATGGATGGAAATGATTAAAAAGAACATTGCCGAAATTTCACCTCGCTTTACCATGAAGCGTATGCTTGACGATTATACCCGTCAATACTATGCTCCTCAGATGGAACGTACCCATTGGATCACTAAAAACCACTATGAGCAAGCCCATCAGTTGACCCAATGGAAAAACACCTTTGCCGAACAATGGAAGAAGTTTGAGCTGGTAAAAATTGAATATCCCGATAGCAACAATATGGCTTTAAGCATGGGCGACGAGTTCAAAGCCAAGGTTTGGATGCGCATTGGTGAATGCAATCCTGAATTTGTAGGCGTAGAATTGGTTACCGGATATAAGGAAAACCAGGAAATTCAGAAAATTTTGGATATCAAACCCCTCTCTTTCGTTAAAATGAATGAAGGCGTGGCCCTATTCGAAATCAATCTCCCCATCAACAGAGCCGGAGTTTTCGATTTTGCATTCAGAGTGTTCCCCAAAAACTCGAACCTTCCCCATCGTCAGGATTTTCCTTTGATCGAGTGGATTTAGAATCTTATTGTTAGGCTTAATTTAAAAAGTGAATGTTTTCTTATTGAAA
>DZDC01000039.1:0-17931 GCA_022736595.1 Draconibacterium orientale
CCTAACTCCCGTGGAAGCTTTGCTCAAATTGCACGAAATTAAGCAATTACTTAAGAAATAATGACCGAATCAAAAGCACCAAAAGGCATCTTGGCTTTGCTCTTTTTTGGGGTTCTCATGGGAGCCCTCGACATCAGTATTGTGGGACCTGCCATTCCTTCCATCGAAGCCAACTTGCATATTGATAGCCACTTTTCGAGCTGGGTTTTTACCATTTATGTACTTTTTAATCTTGTGGGAATCAGCTTGTTTGCGCGTTTGAGCGATTTTTATGGCCGTCGCATGATTTATATGATTGCCCTGAGTATTTTTATGCTGGGCTCTTTGCTGGTTTCATTAACGCAGCATTACGATTGGCTGTTGGTAGGCAGGGCAGTTCAGGGTTTTGGAGCCAGTGGTATTTTCCCTGTGGCTTCTGCGCTCATTGGCGATTTGTATCCTGTGGAAAAAAGAGGGCGCTTGCTCGGTATGATCGGTGCGGTTTTTGGTTTGGCTTTTTTGCTCGGACCTTTTATCGCAGGAGTTTTGCTGAAATTCTATAGTTGGAATGCGCTCTTTATTTTAAACGTTCCCATCACTTTGGTTTTGATTTTTTTTAGTTACCGTTTACTTCCCAACGTAAAAAGTGCGGTGCGCCGTACCATTGATGGGTATGGAATTGTCTTCATGGCCTTGATGCTCTCGTTTATGGTTTTTGGGCTCAATTTGCTTAAAATGAATCAGGATTTATGGCACGACAATGAGTATGCTTTTTTGTTTTTAGGCTTGAGTGGCGTAATGTTGTACCTCTTGTATCGCTTTGAGAAAAAGGCCGAATATCCCATTCTGCGTTTTAGTTTTCTGGCGCAACGCAATATTTCCATTACTGCTTTTGTGGCTGTGATTACCGGATTGGTGCAGTCATGCTTTGTTTTTGTACCTAAATATGTGGCTCTTGAGTTTTCAATGTCGGCCTCCGATGCCAGTTTTATGTTGATACCTTTTGTAATTGCTACAGCCATTGGCAGTCCTATTTTTGGACGACTTATCGATCGTTATGGGGTGAAAATAATATTGATTTTGGGCTTGTTTTTAACCGCTTTGGGCTTTGTAATTTTGGCTCAATCGGGAGGCAGTCTCAGCCTGTTTTATGTGGGAGGTATATTTATGGGCCTAGGTTTGTCGGTGATGTCGGGGAGTTCGCTGCGTTATATTATGCTCAATAGTACTTCCCCTGAAGACCGTGCTGTATCCCAAGGAATGATAACGGTTTTTATCAGCATCGGACAACTTGCAGGAGCCCCAGTGATTGGACTTTTGCTCAGTGCGCCTAACCTGCAGCAGCCCTTTCAATTGCTATTTGTTGCTGCTTCCGGTTTATTGCTTGCGGCCATGTTGCTTACCTTTCGCTTAACTAAAATTACCGAGATCCATTAATTTCAACACTGACTGAGTTATAGGTATAAAAGTACCTTCGCTGGTTTTCAAACTTTTTGTCTTGAAAAAAAGATTTTTAGCTTCGCTTTTTGGCCAAGCCCATTAAGTTGGTAGCTTCGGGTTATGGTTCGTTGGGTATTGTGGTGGTTTTCTTAAGTTGTTGACAAGGAAAGCGATGCAATGGAGCACTCACAATGATTTTAGCTTTGAAAAGCTATCTTTGAATCAACCTCTCGGTAGAATCACTTAAAAATCTTACAGTATCAGATTTTTCTTTTTCTATTTTCACGCTGTCAATTTCGGTTACGATGGTGCTTGTGGGTTGGTTTTGAGGTTTTACCACTTCAATTTTGAAAACATTTCCCACAAAAAACAAGCTCACAAAACTCAATAATCCCGCCATGATGGGAGTAACTACCCAGCCCGAAGCAATGCCTCCAATTATTCCAAACTGAATGCTATGCACTCCGCGCACCAATCCAATGCCGATAATGGCTCCCACAATTACTTGCGAACTTGACACTGGAACCATGGGTATGGCTGGCAGCCCAACGGATTGAACCGCATCGGATAAAGCTTGGTTGCTGAATATAAAAAGCACCAACGATTGAGCTAATACCACCACCAAAGCCGATTCGCTCGACAGGGCCACAATGTCGTTTCCAACGGTTTCCATTACCCTTTTGCTATAAGTAAAAATACCAATGGCGATGCTGATTCCTCCTAATAGAAAAAGCTGTTGACTGCCATTGAGACTGAAAATATAGAAATCTAATGGAGTTTCAGGAGCCAAGGGAAGAAAAACGCCTACTACATTGGCTATGTTATTGGCTCCTAATGAATAAGCTCCAAATGCGCCCACTACCAAAAGCAGAATACGAATAATTTGGTCGAGATCAAAGAGATGGACTCGAAGGGTTAGGATGAGTTTACGCATGCCTATGTACAATAAAGCGGAGAAGATAGCTCCTAAAATAGGGCCACTAATCCAAGTTATTACGATGGGGTAGAGGCTGTGAAAATCGGTACTGCGACCTGCGTAGAAGTTCCAACCAATGATGGCTCCCACAATGGCTTGAGAGGTGCTCACTGGGTATTTGAGTTTGGTCATCCAAAAAACGGTGACTCCCGCGGCTAAAGCTACAGTAAAAGCGCCTCCCATGGCGTTGATGGTTCCGAGTTTACCTAAAGTATGAGAAGCTCCTGCCCCTTGAATCACCGCTCCTAAAATTACGAAAATGGAACCTACAATGGCGGCGGTTTTGAAGCGCAACATCTTGGTACCCACTGCCGAACCAAAGATGTTGGAAGCATCGTTGGCTCCTAAGGCCCAGCCCAAGAAAAGGCCGCTGCTGAGATAGAATAGGAGTAACATTATAAGGTGCGTTTTATCGACATGATACTAAGGATGTTGGCTGCAGTTTCCGCAGTGTCTGAAATGCTTTCGATTTGGATGATGAAATAGCGAAGGTGGATTTTTTCGCTTAAGTCGAGGTCTTCAATTTGGTTGAAAATCTTTCGTTTGATCTCCAAGGCTTGTTGGTCGCTTTCTTTTTCATAAAAATAAACCTTATGAATCATCTCTTTCACACTCAAGGGATCGCGGAAATAAATGCGCTCGGCAGGAATCAGGTGTTCCACACTTTTGACGCACATTTCGGTCAATCGGCGTAGGTCGGCATGCAATTCTTCAGGGAATCTTGGGCGTTCCACCTCAAACTGAGAAAGGCCAGAAGTTAAAATATCGGCAATATCATCAGTCTTCTCGAGCAAATGCAATAAATCGCCCCTGAATTGGGGGAGTAAACTTTTTTCATAAAGTCGATTTTCGATATTTCTCCTAATGTGGTCGGCTTTGTGCTCCAACTCCACCACACGCAACAGGTTTTCATGAAATTTTATATGCTGACCCGAAAGATAATCGTCCACGGCAATTTTAGCAATGAGCACCACTTCTTCAATGGTATCAAAAAATTCGTCGAGCATTTTCTTTAGGGCAGCCGATGTTTTGAAAAGTTCCATAAGACGGTTTTTGTTTATAGGATTATCTAATCAATTGAATTCCAGTTTTTAAATGAATTTTTGGCTAAATATGAATTGTAATATTGGAGTTGTCCGGTAACTTCTACACCCAGCCAATGAGGTTTTTCAAAGTTTTGATCCTCAGATTCAAGCTCAATTTCTGCAAGGATTAAACCCTTATTATCTCCTTCAAAAACATCCACTTCCCATTTTAAATTTGCTGATGTAGGGATGATATGTCGGGTTTTTTCAATTAAAGGGGCATCGCACAATTTCAGTAAATCCAGGGCTTCGGACTGGCTAATCTGGGTTTCGAACTCATAACGCTTGAGCCCATCTTCCGAACTCCTTCCTTTAATGGTTAGGTATGCTTCCTGGTCTTGGATTCTAATCCTAACGGTTTTGTCTTCGGTGCTCATAAGATAGCCTTGCTTAATCGTTATGGAGCGGAAAACGAATTGCATAAAATCGCCCAGAACCAAAAATTTGCGCTCAATTTCAAAAGCCATAGTGTTCCATTTTAATTTTAAAAAATCAAAGGTACGTATTTATTGAAGTTTTGATGTTGGGGCTGGCTTATTTTTTTTAATGCCGGCTATAAGGTTTGGTTTATAGCTCGAAAATGGCGGTTCGATTTTAAGGTTTATTGATCATCAATCTGCACCGCTTACCCATAAATCAACAATTGTGGTTGGTTGTGGCGTAAATAGGATTGAATAATTTGGTGGGTATCTCTGTTGTTTTGATAAGCCTTCACTGCTTGATGGAGATATTTTTGAGAACCTTCCAATGCTTCTTCTATAATTCCCATCCCTTGATACACTCCATTGGCAACGTGGATGGCATAACGAAGACCGGGTTCTGGGCCTCGTTCTAAAATGAAAAAATTCTGGTGTCTAAATTGTAAACTCGCTAAAAATAATTCCACTTTTTTGTTGTACACTTCCTTACTTTCCTTGCCAATGCAGGCGCCATTGCATTGATGAATTTGATAATCGAAGCAGGCTCCTGCACTTTCATAAAGTCCACTCAGCTTTTGGCACAATTCGTATTCTCGTACCATGCGATGCATAAATTCCTTTCCTGAATCTTGCGATTGGAAAGAGGTAAGAGGAAGACTTAATGCTTCAATCTTTGAAATTTTTATACGGTAATATCCATTTTCATCCACCGTACTGAACAGTCCATATTGAAATATGCTTCTGCGTTGAGCTCTGTTGTACAAGGGATTAATCTTTTTTATCTCATCCGACTCGAGCAGTAAAGCAGCCAGTTCACTGCCTGTGACCGTAAATCGGATTTGCGCAATATTATTGATCATTTCGATCGATTTTCGAGTGCTGTAATTGTTGAGATGTTGCAAAATACGCTGATGAATATCGAGGCTTTTCCCCACGTAAATCACTTCTTCTTTAGAGTTAAGGAAATAGTAAACGCCTGTTTTGCGAGGTAAATTTTTGATAATCTCGTGATCTAAGGCGGCGGGTAGGGCAATATTGTCTTCGCCTCCCAGGCTGGGGTCGATGTTGTAAAGCATTTGCCAGAGTTCGGCAGTGGCCAGAGCGTCGCCCAAAGCTCGGTGCTTGTTATGATGCGACAAGCCCAAACTTGCGGTAAGCTTGCCCAAGCTATAGCTAGCCTGCCCGGGAATGAGTTTCCTCGATGTTTTTACAGTGCAAAGGGTTTTGCGCTGAAAATTGAATCCAAATTCTGAAAATTCTTGCTGCAAAAATCCATAATCGAAACGTGCATTGTGCGCTACAATAATGCGGTCTTGGGTGAGTTCTACTATTTTTTTGGCCAATTCATAAAACTTGGGAGCGTCTTTTACCATCTGATTATTAATACCTGTGAGTTGTGTAATCTGGTATGGTATGTTCTTTTCAGGATTGACAAGACTGTGAAACTGTTCGGTAATTTCGCGTCCGTTGTGCAAAAGAATGGCTATTTCAGTTATCTTTTCTGACTTGGCACTAAGGCCTGTGGTTTCGATGTCGATGATGGCAAACATAAGTCTAATTGAAGTCGAGACGGGTTTGGATGGCTTTTACTTCGCGTCGCAGTTCTTCGATGGTTTCGATGAGTACATCTTCGCGGGGTCGATTGGCTTGGGGCATTTCGCTGCTGATATAATGCACAAAACTCCACACTTCGCGCACTTGATCCATTGCAATTTCGTAAGGTTGGTATTGGCTGTTGAGCGAAATGAGTCTTAGAACACCTTGCTTTTCGATAAGGTTTTCGACCACTTTAAATACGATGCCATCGTCAAGGGTGAGAATAATGTAGGGCTTGCCCGACTTGATATGATACCAGTTT
Organism: Draconibacterium orientale; assembly: GCA_022736595.1. Lineage (GTDB taxonomy): Bacteria > Bacteroidota > Bacteroidia > Bacteroidales > UBA1556 > UBA6267. The sequence goes on from DZDC01000039.1 coordinate 5,758, forward strand.
TGAACATATTCGGCAGTAACAAAGGAGCCGTCTGGGATGGGAAGCATGCTATCGCCTTGGATTTGAAAACTCCTGTATTTTTTGTCTTTGCTTAAAAAGGGCAAACGGAAGGTGGGCAACACTTTGATGTATTCAGGGTCGGAATAGCCGGCGGTGTATCCGGCTTTGGCTTTCACGGGCACCAACTCTATGTTTTCTTCATTGTCAGGGCCAACGGTACTGGCCAATACGCGTAGCTTATTTCCTTTGAAAAATACATCATAACCGCGCTCCATTTGCGAAAGTTGGCTCTCGGCTATGGTACTCAAATCTACTTTAATTAAAGTGTCGATGACCACATTGTAGTAATCCGAGAAGCTGCTCAGCACTTCGATGCTGGGTTTGGCCACTTCGTTTTCGTAACCGCTAAGGGTAGACCGAAACATGCCTAAAGCCAAAGCCACTTCGTCTTGTGTGCGCCCTTTACGCTTGCGCAAAAGCTTGATATTGTTGCTGAAATATTGTGCCATAAGAGATGCTGTGAATGAATTAATACTAAATTTCGCGACAAATATACACCATTTGTTTGGATATTAATCTTGATAATGATTAATTATTAAACAAAGTTTAGCTCTTGCTTTTCCACCCTTTAGTCCCGACAGCTGTGCGGGAGGGGAAAGAAAAGCGAAAGCGTCAGCGTTTTTTCAAATCCTTATAATAAATTTGAATTACTTTTGTTATTCATATTTTAAAATTAAAGCCGTGAAATATATCTCTTTGAGTCTTATTCTTTTGTTCGTTATCAACTTGCATTCGCAGCCTGTGGATCAAATTGAAAAATTACGGTCTCTTTCAATCCTTATGCAACAGGCTTCTGACGACAAAAGCAAACTCTCTTTTTCTGATCAGCTTGAACTGCAATTAAAAGAGATACTCGAAATGCCCCAATCTGCCAATTTTAAATTGGATTCGGTAGGTTATTTAAAGGTTTTGCAAAGTGAGGATAAGCAAGTTCGCATAGCTACTTGGTCGTTGAAGATGGAGGATGGAAGTTTTCAATTTCGAGGATTTGTGCATGTTATTGATTCCAAAACCAACCACAACGCATTGATTCGGCTTCAAGATCAGACGCCTTACAGCACTCCTATTCTCAATAAGAGCCTTACTTCGAGCAAATGGATGGGAGCCGTGTATTTCGAAATGATAGAGAAGGTTTACTCGGGTAAAAAATATTATACTTTGCTGGGATGGAAAGGAATGGATATGACTCGTCAGAGTAAAGTGGTGGAGGTGATGAACTTAAAAAATAATAGCGAAGTGGTGTTTGGAGCCAATATTTTTAACCTTAAAGGCTCGTCACAATACAAGGACATGACCAACCCCAAACGCGTGGTTTTTATTTACAACAGCCAAACGCGAATGCTATTACAGTACGATTTGCAAACTCTGGTAATTAGGGAGAAAAAGAAACAAAGCCAGTCGCCATCGAAAAGCAAAAAACCCGGTTTTGAAGCTCAGATAGGACCCGCAGCCAGTAAGGAAAAAACCACCACCATCAAGGATCACATGATAGTAATGGATCGTCTGGTGCCGCTATCCCCCGATATGACCGATTTTTATGAGTTTTATTATCCCGAAGCTAATGTTATGGATGCCTTAAGGTTTGAGAAAAACACATGGAAACTCTACCTCGATATTGATGCCCGCAATGAAGAAGTTCCTGGACAAAAGCAAAACTCGAAAAAGTCGGTGAATTACGATTTATTTCCCAGTGAGTAGAAATCGAAAGCAATGGAATAACGAATTTTAGAAGCATTTCTTCCCCATAAAAATGCTATTTATTAAACTCTTTTAATTTTTTAGGTTAGAAAAATAGATACCTTTGCGGCCTTATTTAAAATTATTCTAATAAACTAAAATTAAATTCAGAAATTATGACCCAAGAGGTATTAAAGTTCAAAGTGGCTGATATGAGTTTGGCCACATGGGGACGAAAAGAAATCGAAATCGCGGAGCAAGAAATGCCCGGATTAATGGCTGTACGTCAAAAATACAGTGCCGAAAAACCTCTCAAAGGAGTGCGCATCACCGGAAGTTTACACATGACCATTCAAACCGCGGTTCTCATCGAAACTCTTGCTGAGTTAGGTGCTGAAGTGCGTTGGGCAAGTTGTAATATCTTCTCAACCCAAGATCATGCTGCTGCGGCAATCGCTGCTGCCGGAATTCCCGTTTTTGCTTGGAAAGGCGAAACTTTAGAGGAATATTGGTGGTGTACCTTGCAAGCTTTGAGTTTTGCAAATGGTAAGGGCCCACAAATGATTGTTGACGATGGTGGCGATGCTACCATGTTGATACATAAAGGATATGAAGCTGAAAAGAACGCTTCGGCCTTGGATATCGCTCCCGAAAGTGAAGAACATTCCGAAATTTTGAAGTTATTGAAGAAGACTTTAAAAGAGGACAACCAAAAATGGCATCGCACTGTGGCTGAGTGGAAAGGCGTTTCGGAAGAAACCACAACTGGAGTTCACCGTTTGTACCAGATGTTTGAAAAAGGAGAACTTCTTATTCCTGCCATCAATGTTAACGATAGCGTTACCAAATCTAAATTCGACAATCTTTACGGTTGTCGCGAGAGCTTGGCCGATGGTATCAAACGCGCCACCGACGTTATGCTTGCCGGCAAAGTAGTGGTTGTGGCCGGCTATGGCGATGTGGGAAAAGGTTCAGCACATAGCATGCGTGCTTATGGTGCTCGTGTAATAGTAACCGAAATCGACCCCATTTGCGCGCTTCAAGCTGCCATGGAAGGCTTTGAAGTTACCACCATGGAAGCTGCAGTGAAAGAAGGTAATGTGTTTGTAACCACCACAGGCAACAAAGATATCATCACCGCCGAGCACATGAATCAAATGAAGGATCAAGCCATTGTTTGTAACATCGGTCACTTTGATAATGAAATTCAAGTTTCAAAATTGGAAGCCCTTCCCGGTATTCAAAAAATCAATGTTAAACCTCAAGTGGATGAGTATAAATTCACTGATGGCCATAGCATTTTCCTTTTGGCCGAAGGTCGCTTGGTGAACTTAGGTTGTGCAACCGGACACCCTAGTTTTGTGATGAGTAATTCATTTACCAACCAAACCTTAGCTCAGCTCGACTTATGGAAAAATCGCGATAAGTACGAAGTGGGCGTTTATCGTTTGCCTAAGTATTTGGATGAAGAAGTGGCTCGTTTACACCTTGAAAAAATTGGTGTAAAACTCACTACCTTAAGCAAAGATCAAGCTGATTACCTAGGTGTTAATGTAAATGGTCCTTACAAACCTGAGCATTACCGCTACTAAAATTTGATCTCAAAATAATGAATTAAGCTTCCCATTTGGGAGGCTTTTTTTTTGCACAATTACCCTTCCACAGCTGTTGCTTTTTTTTTATCACCTTTGATTTGCTGTAAAGCTAATAAAATTGGCCCCTGTGGAGGTTTCTATCATGAAAAATGTCCATTATGCCAAATATAATTACATTTGGAATAAAGCGAAAGCGGTCAAAAAAATCGCCTTTCCTGATTTTTTTGACCGCTTAACTAAATTTTAGCGTTGACTTATTTTACAAGAATCAGATATTGCCAAGGATCAAGGCTGATTTTTTGACCTGCGACGATCTTGATTGGATTGGGTTGTCCCCATATTTTAAAATCACCTTCTAAGTTACTAATCGTAACATCCACTTTATCAGCGGAATAATTAGCGAGGTAAACCACCGTGTTTTGATCCTTAACTCGTTTAAAAGCAAATACTTTTTCAGGATTTGAAGTGGTCACAATTTCGAAGCTGCCTCCAAAATTACCATTCCAAAGGGCTGAATTTTGTTTTTTGAGTTGGCTGAGGTTTTTATAAAGTTCGGCCATGGGCGTTTTGCTGAAATCGAGGGTGTCTTTCTCGAAAAAGCGTAGTCGGTCTTTGTTGGCGGCTTCTTGTCCGCTGTAAATCAGTGGCATACCTGGCATCACAAAGGTAAGCGCGGCCATGGCATTCACAGCTTCATTCATTTTTTCGTATTCAGTACCATTCCATGAGTTTTCGTCGTGGTTGGTAGTAAATTGCATACGGTAAGCATCGGGGCCAAATTTGCCAAGATCTTCCATTATGCGTTCGCCCAAAGCGGTGGCGGGTTTTTCGCCTTTGGCAACTGCTGCCATGGCATGGTGCATTTCCCAAGCATAAGACATATCAAAAGCTCGGTTGTGATGTTCAGGGAGTTCGGCTTCAGCCAGCATAAACACCTCTGGATTGCGCTGCTCAAAAAGAGGTCGCACACTATCCCAAAACTCGGTACGAACCAACATGGCCACATCGCAGCGGAAACCATCCACTTTGGCGGTATCCATCCAGTAAAGCATGGCATCCGCCATGCCTTTCCACAAGGCATGGTTGTCGTAGTCGAGAGCCAAAACATCGGTCCAATCGAAAGGTGAAACCAGATTTCCTAAGCTATCTTTTTGGTACCAATCGGGATGTTGTTCTACCCAAACATTGTCCCAAGCAGTGTGATTGGCCACCCAGTCGATAATGACTTTCATGCCCAAACTGTGTGCTTTATTTACCAATTCTTGAACATCGGTAAGGGTGCCAAATTCTGTGTTCACTGCTGTATAATCGCTAATGGCATAATAGGATCCAAGACTTCCTTTTCGATTTTTTTCGCCAATGGGATTGATGGGCATAAGCCACAAAATATCTACTCCCATTTGATGCAAGCGTTCGATGTGGGGAATAAAGGCTTTGATGGTTCCTTCAGGGGTGTACTGACGAAGGTTTACTTCGTAAATAATGGCATTTTTAGACCATTCGGCATGGATAAGCGTGTCGTTTTGAGTCATGTTTTGATTTGAATTGATTTTAGGTTTGCAGCTCAGCATCAGTGTGATAGCTAAGAGAATGAGTACTGAAAATTTTAAGTTCATTGGTTATTTATTTGGTGTTGAAGCTAATAATTTCAAAACTATAAGGCGGCAAAGATACTTTGATTTTTGAAGCATTTTGCTCGGTTTTGTTACCAAAATGCGTTTTCATTTTCTGAGCTCCTTGGGGCAATTCCAATTCCAGTTCTTTGGGAGCGGACGAATTGTTTAATCCTATCCAAACCCATTGGTCAAAGTAGTTGCGAAGTATTTGCATGGTATTGGCTTCGGTTTTTATCCAGCGAATATCGCCATACATGAGCGCCATTTGGCTTCTGCGAATTTGAATAAGGCGGGCTGTTTTTTCAAGGTTAATTTTTTCCAAGGGGCTCAACTTGTTCCCAAAACGCATCATTCTTCTACTGTCGGGATCGTTGCCGCCAGGCATTCCAAACTCGTCGCCATAATAGATCACAGGCACTCCGGGAATGCTCATATTGAAAGCCAGGAGCAGCATCAGTTTTTGATAAGCCATAGAATCGCCCACTTCAATTTTGCGGGTCCATCCGGCTTCTTTGGCGTTTTCGTTGAAGCTTAAACTTCCTCCAGCGTAGCTAATAAACCTAGCTCGGTCTTGGTTGCCGGTGATGTAGGCCATTAAGTTATGGCTGCCGTAGGACATTAAACTTTCTTGCAGACGGTCGCCAAGACTCGACATGGCATTGCTTCCTGCAAATACGCCCAAAGCGGCATCATAAACATTGAAGTCGAATTGCCCGTCGAGAAGTCCAGGACTTACGTAACTGCCAATAAGCTCCGCACTTCCGTAGGTTTCGCCAAGCTGATATATGGGTTTGTTGAAAGGAATGATCACACTATCCTTGAGTTTTTTGGTAAGCAATCGCCAAAAGCTAAGCGGAATATGTTTAGCAGCATCGTATCTAAAACCATCCACGCCATAGTGTTGTGCCCACCAGAGGCTGCTATCGGCCAACATTTCAGCTACTTCTGCTTTTTCTAAATCGAGGGTGGGCAAAAATTTGTCGAACCAAGTGGTGAGGCGGTATTCGTCCCAAAGTTCAAGGTTCAATCGCCCATCGGTGGTGTGCATAGAGGTGGCGTATTCGGGATGTTGTTGATAAATGGGATGCTCTTGATGAACGTGATTGGCAACTAAGTCGAGGAAAATATTGCTTTCGTTTTTATGAATTTTATCCACCAATTGGAGCAATTCGGATTCGGTACCAAAATGAGGATTGAGTTGAGTGAAGCTGGTGGGCCAATAACCATGATAGGCCGAAAAACGGGTTTCTGGTTTTGGCCAATAACCAAAGGCTCCTTCAGTGTTCTTGACCAAAGGGGATATCCATAGAGCATTGATGCCAAGATTTTTAAAATATCCTTCTTCAATTTTCTGCATCAATCCTTGCATATCGCCACCATTATAATTAGCCTGTGGAAGCACTAAACTATCGGGTAAAGGTCGGTTGTTGGTGGGGTTTCCGTCCTGAAATCGGTCGATAAATACATTGTACATCACCATGCCATGGTATTGATTGCGAGTGATTTGATTTGCATTTTCAATCACTTTTCCCTTAAACAAAGGAATGAGAATATCGTTGCTGAGTTTAGAATTTTGAGCTCCATAGATGCGAATGTAGGAGTAGGGATGTTGTTGGGCTTCCTTGGGCAGGCTTATTTGCAAATTCCCTGCGGGCTGATGGTTGGATTGGAGAATCACTTGATTGTTCCACAAAACAACGAGCTCATCGGCAGGAGCAGTTAATTCTATTTCCAGATTTTGTCCTTGCACTTTTTTGGTAAAAATCTGTAATGCTTTGTTCTCTGGATTACCCACTTGCAGGATGCTATTGGTTCCACCCATTCCATTGGAGGCAATAAGCAGATTGTTTGGGTCTTGCATCTCTTTACCATCGGCCACAAGTAGATAGGCATATTTGCCTTCTTGCAAAACCAAAACCCCTTGCCAAGCGGTGTCTTTCCATTCCAAAGGAGTCCGCGATGAAACCCATCCATTAAATTCGCCTTTGAGTTCCACATTTTTATATTTTTTACCTTTTGGATTGAAGGTGTATAAAACCTTGCGCTTCAATGATTTTTTAAGTAAAACATCGGTGCTTTTGCCTTTAATCCACAGCTTCATTACCAGCAAAGAATGGTGAAAGTCGATTCCTTGAAAACTGATCATTTTTTTGCTTTGGTAGAACCCCATTTTTTTACCGTCGATGCTCACCGAATCCAAAAGGTTGGCATCGGGTACAAAATCGTCAAGGTAGAGCAAATTTGATTCATATTCAAGCCATTGTGCGCTTAAAATATTTTCTTCTTTGGCCATTTGTTGCGGTTTAAGAACCGAATCGCAAGCCAAAATGCTTAAAACTAAAAATGATAAAGCAATGAATTTGAGGTGGAGATTCATAATTGTGTTTTTTATGTAAAGCTTATTTCAATTGAAAAATTTGTGCGGATTTTTGGGGAAGCATAAAGTGGTACATAATACTTTGGAACTCATTATCTTCCATAGATTTGATGGATTTGGCACCATTAAGACCTTCCTCAAATCGCGTAATATCAATGTCTTTTGGCTGGTCGTTATTGTTGAAAATAATCATAAAGCGTTCTCCAGCATCAAATCTAAAGTAAACATAAACGCCATCTTGAGGAATATAATGAAGCAGTTTGCCACTTTGCAAAGCGAGGTGTTGTTTGCGCAAATGGAGAATTTTGCGGGTATAATCTAAAACATCAGATTGGCGTTGGTCCAGGTTTTGATTATTGAAAACATTAGATTTATCAGTGAGCCATCCGCCGGGCATATCGGGGCGAAGGCTGGCATCACCCTCCGATTTGTTGCCAGGAAGCATTATTTCATCGCCATAGTAAAGCTGTGGAATGCCACGGGTGGTAAGGAGAAAAGTGATTCCCATTTTGTATTTTTCAATATTCATTTCTACTTGGGTTGCAAATCGTGTGATGTCGTGGTTGTCGAGGAAGATGACATTGCTGTCAGCATTTTGATACACAAAATCTTGTGCCAGAACCATGTACAGATTGGCCATCCCTTCTGTCCAGCCTTCTTTTTGATTAAAAGCGGCATTGAGGGCGTAGTTTAAAGGGAAATCGGTAACGCTTTGTAGATGACTGGGTGCTTTGGCTTGGGGGAAGGTGGAGGATTGAAAATAAGCCGTATGAGGTACCGTTTGAAGCCAAGCTTCACCTACGATATTAAAGTTGGGATATTCGCTCATAACTGCATCAACCCATTGAGCCATAAAGGTTTGGTCTGAATAGGGATAGGTGTCCATTCTGACGCCTTGCAAACCTGCGTATTCAATCCACCAAATGCTGTTTTGAATGAGGTAACGAGCCAGAAAAGGATTTTTTTGATTAAGGTCGGGCATGCTATGGTCGAACCAACCATCGTTCATCAACTTTTGATCTTGGGCACTGGCATGTGGATCCATGAGGGCTTCGGAACGGTAGTTGGAACGGGTGAATTCTGAAAACTGATGAACCCAATCTTGGAAAGGCAAGTCGCGCATCCACCAATGGTGATCGCCACAATGGTTGAAAACCATGTCCATCATCACCTTGATGCCTTGTTGTTGGGCTGCTTTCACCAGGTTTTTGTAATCTTCGTTGCTACCAAAGCGGGGATCGACGCGGTAAAAATCGGTGATGGCGTAGCCGTGATAGGAGTATTTGGGCTGGTTGTTTTCGAGTAAAGGATTGATCCACAGAGCGGTGATGCCCAGTTTTGATATATATTCAAGGTTTTGGTGGATGCCAGCCACATCGCCCCCATGTCGGCCATTGGGATTGCTACGGTCGGCTTTTTCAAGCATTTCAGCAGGACTGTCGTTATTGGGATTGCCATTGGCAAAGCGATCAGGCATCAGCATATAGATCACATCTTGAGGCCCAAAACCCAATCGTTGGGCTGAGTTGGGCTCGCGATTTTTGAGTTCATAATCCAAGCTCAATTTCTTGCTTTTGCCTTCATAAAAATCAATTTTAATCTTTCCAGCTTTGGCCGTGGCTGCAATTTCGAGATCTAAAAACAGGTAGTTGGCACTTTCAGCTTTATGGAAAGCTTTGAGTTCAATGCTTTTTTCGTCAATTTTTGGGGTCAGATTGCCGATGTCTTTATGATGCACCATCAGCTGAAGGCTTGTATTGTGCATGTCGATCCACCAAAATGAAGGTTCAATACGTTGAGCAGTAGTACTTAAGACAAAAATAAAAAAGTAAATTGCAAATGATATTCTTTTTCTCATTAGATAGGTTTTAGGCAGCCAAAATTATGAATTTTGAGAATAGAGAATCAATGTAAAGGAATTAAAATTGAAAACAAGGATTGTTCATTCAATGAACCCCTCTTAAAAGATTAGGGCTCATGATTTTTATTACTAGGCCCCACACAACGTCCGTTGTTCCATTGAGGTGGAATCGGAAGTATTATTTTTTCACCCCAACAATTGAGAAAGTCTCCTGCTTCATCGACACGGAGTAACCAGAGATTTCCCATTTCGAGTTCTTGAATTACCATCTTAATTTTCAGAGAATCAGAAACTTGATTTATGTTTTGTGCTAAGCGCAATCCCTGCTCATTGTTAAGCAGATCCATGGCTGAGGCACTGCTGTCGTTGCTCGATGGGTTTCGTTTAAATCTTTTGTAATTTACTTTTTCGTGAATCATTCCTAACTTTCTTGCTTTGTCAGGACCTATCCCTTCGGCCAATTTCCACATCCAAATGCAATGTTTAAAGGCATCTAATGGACCCCCTGACGGGCCTTTTAAAATACAATCCTTTGCAAGACTATCCGCAATTTCGGTTACTGATTGACTGATATTTAAAGCATTATGTGCTACAATAGGATGGAATACAGCCCAAACGACTTCTCTAAAACCAATCCTCTGAACTTGATGGGTTTGCCCAAATACGGATATTGATCCGAAATTAAAAGTCATAAATAAGCCAAGTACAATGATAATTTTCATGCTATTTAGTTTAAAGTACTTCCTTAAAAAGAATACTTTTGTAACAGCAAAGATAAAATTAAAACTATGGAACAACCATCATTGGGTTACAGACGAATCGATCAGTTTGATGAAGAAACAACCAATAAATTAGCCTTTCATTATCGCGAGATTTTGCAATTGTTGGGCGAAGATCCCAATCGGGAGGGACTGTTACAAACCCCCCAGCGTGTAGCTAAGGCGATGCAATTTTTTACTCAAGGTTACCACCAAGATGCCCAGCAAATCATACATTCGGCGATGTTTGTTGAAAATTACCGGCAAATGGTTTTGGTAAAGGATATTGAACTTTATAGCATGTGCGAACATCACATGATTCCCTTTATTGGTAAAGCTCACGTGGCCTATATTCCCAATGGAAAGATCATGGGATTGAGCAAAGTGGCTCGGGTAGTGGAAGTTTTTTCGAGGAGGTTGCAGGTTCAGGAACGACTCACCATGCAAATCAAAGATGCCATTCAAGATGCACTCAATCCTCTTGGCGTGGCGGTGGTGATCGAAGCTCGCCATTTGTGCATGGCCATGCGCGGTATTCAAAAGCAGAGCTCGGTAACTACCACTTCTGATTTTACGGGAGCTTTTGCCAACAATCTTAAGACCAGAGAGGAGTTTCTGCATCTGATCGGCAGCAAATTGTCGTAATTTTAAAACATTAACAAAACCTTTCTTTTTTATTAGAACCGAATTCCTATTTTTGCCCCATTAAAAACCTAAAATTTTTAAAACTATGTACAATCAATCTTATGATTCCTCTCATGTAAGAGAACTTGATGGCGCTATAGCCAAGACGTTTATGTCTAATGTGTTTTCGTGGATGGGAATAGCTTTAGCCATCACTGCGGCAACGGCTTATCTCTTTGGTACTGATATGGAAATGATGCGACTATTGTTAAGTGAAACTGGCGGTATGTCGGCACTGGGCTGGGTCGTAACTTTAGCACCCCTTGGATTGGTACTGTTGATGGGAATGGGTTTTCAACGAATGAATTACACCACTTTGGTGGTGGTTTTTGGTATCTATAGCGTGCTGATGGGAATGAGTTTAAGTTTCCTCATTCTTATTTATACCTCAGCCTCTATTTTTAAAACCTTTTTGATCACCAGTTTGATGTTTGGATTCATGGCTTTTCTTGGCTATACCACCAAAACGGATCTTACCAAAATGGGCAGTATTTTAATGATGGCGCTCTTTGGACTCATCATTGCAAGTTTGGTTAACTTTTTTATGAAAAGCGCCGCTTTCGACTATTTTATAAGTTTTATTGGTGTAATAATTTTCACCGGGCTCACCGCTTACGACGTTCAAAAACTAAAACGAATTGGCTCAGGGGTTGAATATCAAGGCGCTGAGATGGCTAAACTTACCATTCTGGGAGCACTAACTCTTTATCTCGACTTTATCAACTTATTCTTATTTTTGCTTCGCCTTTTTGGTGATCGTAAATAAGCAAGTTCTGTAAAACATATTGAGTAAAAACTCAGCAGAAATACCTGAAAATGTGTCTTGCTGGGTTTTTTTTCGTTGAACAAAAACCATTTATTTTGCAATCTTTATTGCGATATGCTAGTTCTAAAATACTCTTAATCATAGATAATTTTTATAAATGAAAGCTTACGTTTTTCCGGGACAAGGTGCCCAATTTGTTGGAATGGGAAAAGATCTTTATGATCAACTTCCCGAAGCAAAAGAGATGTTTGAAAAAGCCAATAAAATACTTGGCTTTAGAATTACCGACCTCATGTTTAATGGTACCGAAGAAGATTTAAAGCAAACCAAAGTTACCCAACCTGCCATTTTCTTGCACAGCGTTATTTTGGCTCATGCTCTGGGCGAAAATTTCAAACCCGATATGGTTGCCGGACACTCTTTAGGAGAATTTTCGGCCTTAGTATCTGTGGGAGCTCTGAGTTTTGAAGATGGTTTAAAATTGGTTTCCAAACGCGCCTTGGCCATGCAAAAAGCCTGCGAATTGCAACCTTCAACCATGGCTGCCATTGTGGGCATGGAAGATGAAGTGGTTGAGAAGATTGTGAATGGCATTAAAGGCGAAGTGGTGGTGGCTGCCAATTACAATTGCCCAGGACAACTGGTGATTTCTGGCTCAATAGCAGGAATTGATATTGCCATTGAAAAATTAACCGAAGCCGGTGCTAAACGCGCCATGAAACTCAACGTAGGTGGGGCTTTCCACTCTCCTTTGATGGATCCCGCTCGCCAAGAATTGGC
>DZDC01000039.1:18031-20371 GCA_022736595.1 Draconibacterium orientale
TTTTGGTCGTGCAAAGAATCTAAAACCAAACCAGAAGAAATGAAACCAAACATTCTCATTGAAGCTTTCAATACCCCTTATGGTGTGCCACCCTTCAACGAAATTAAACTCGACGATTATTTACCCGCTTTCGAAATAGCCATGGCTAAGAAAAGGGAAGAAATAAAGTCGATTGCCACCAATCAAAATCCTCCCACTTTCCAAAATACCGTCGAAGCTCTTGAGCGTAGCGGAGAATTGTTGCAAAAGGTGGAAATGGTTTTCAATAATTTGCTAGCCAGCAATACCAGTGCAGAAATGCAAGCTTTGGCAGAGCAAATACTTCCTTTAACCACCACTTTGAACGATGAAATCTTGATGAACCAAGAACTCTTCGCCCGAGTGAAAGCCGTTAAAGAATCTGCCGATACCGCCAGCCTAAACGAGGAACAAAAAATGTTGCTCAAGAAAATGTATAAAGGCTTTATTCGCGGTGGTGCTAATCTTAATGCTGAGCAAAAAGCCAGATTGATGGAAATTAATAAAGAATTAGGCCTCGTGTCCCTTTCTTTTGGAAATAATGTATTGAACGAAACCAATCGCTTTGAGGCAGTGGTGGAAGATAGCACGCAACTCAAAGGCCTTCCACAATCGGTGATCGATGCCGCTGCATCCACCGCTAAAGAGAAAGGCAAAGCTGGAAAATGGATTTTCACCATTCAAAAATCTTCCCTTATTCCTGTGTTGACCTATGCCGAAAATCGTGAATTGCGCGAGAAAGTGTATAAGGCCTATATCACCAAAGGCGACCATAACGATAGCTTGGATAATAAAGCCAATATTGTAAAATTGGTAAACCTACGCCTCGAGAAAGCTAAGCTTTTGGGCTTTGCCAATTGGGCGGCTTATTCCCTCGAAGAAAGTATGGCCAAAACCACAGCTAACGCTTTTGAATTGGTAAACGGAATCATGGCTAAAGCCAATGCCCGATCTAAAGTAGAATTGAAAGAACTTAAGAAAATAGCAGCCTTAGAAGGCAATAAAGATAAATTTGAAGCTTGGGACTGGTGGTTTTATGCTGAGAAATTGCGTAAAGCCAAATACGATTTAAGCGAAGAAGAAATGCGTCCTTATTTTCAGTTGGAAAAAGTACGTGATGGCATGTTTAGATTGGCTACCAAGCTCTATAATGTTGAATTTGCGTTGAATAGCAATCTTCCTCTTATGGATCCTTTGGCCGAAGCTTACGAAGTGAAACGCAATGGCAATGTGATTGCTATTCTTTACATGGATTACTATCCCAGAGAAAGCAAAGAAGGTGGTGCTTGGATGACCGAATATCGCGGCCAAGAGCGCACTGCTGAAGGAGAAAATATCATTCCTGTTGTCTCTTTAACTTGTAATTTTACCCCTGCCTCGGGCAATACCCCTTCCTTACTCAATGTGGATGAGGTAGAAACCCTATTTCATGAGTTTGGACATGGTTTGCATGGCATGTTGAGCAATGTTACCTACGGAAGTTTAAGTGGCACCAATGTGCCTCGCGACTTCGTTGAACTTCCTTCGCAAATTATGGAAAACTGGGCCATGGAACCCGAATTCCTAAAAACCTACGCCGTGCATTACCAAACTGGAGAAGTGATTCCCGATGCTTTGATTGCGAAGATGAAAAAATCTTCAACCTTCAATAATGGATTCACCGTGGGCGAATTTGTGGCTGCTGCCGCTTTAGATATGGCTTGGCACAGCATCGAAACGCCTTTCCAAGGTGATGTGAATGCTTTTGAAAAACAATTCTTAACCCAAGCAGGATTGATCGACGAGATTGCAGTGCGTTACCGCAGCACCTACTACAACCACATTTTTGCCGGTGGATATTCTGCAGGATACTACAGCTATCTTTGGACTGCCGTGTTGGATGCCGATGCTTTTGGCGCCTTCCAAGAAACCAGCCTCACCGATAGCGTGACTGCTACCCGCTTTTACACAGAAGTTTTGAGTCGTGGTGGAACCCGCGAACCAGAGGTGATGTGGAAAAACTTCAGAGGTCGCGAACCCAAAATGGAATTTTACCTTCGTCGTCAAGGCTTGTAATACCAATTGTAATTATATTTTAGTCCAAACTAAGATATAATTTTACACTACTGACCGATTAAATGTTTTAGATTCTTCGCTACGCTCAGAATGACAAGGCTTTTGGCGAGTTCAGTAGTAGCAGGGGTTGGTTGGCGGCGAAGCCGCCAACCAACCCCTGCTACTATATGTAACTAATTGATTGTCATTCCGTTCCGAAAGCTTTAGGAAGTAGTGAGGAATCTATAGAAATAAATGGTTCTTTTATTTAATCGGTCAGTAGTGAGT
>DZDC01000298.1 GCA_022736595.1 Draconibacterium orientale
GCATCGTTGTCAGGAAGTCCAGAGAAGATAATGGGAACTTTACTTTTAAAGATGCGCAAGAGGTTCTCCTCCATTTCGCGTTTGGTGGGGTTCAGAAGCAATTCGCGGGCTTGACTCAATCCTCCAAAAAGTACTATTAAAGCAGGACTGGTAAAAGCTACTGCATTGGCTAGCGCCTTGCCTAATACTTTCCCTGTAATCTCAAAAGCCTCCAGCGCCAAAGGATCGCCTTCGCGGGCAGCCTTCTCAATCATTCGAGCCGACAAGGTATTGACAGGGATATCGTAGAGGCTGCTTTTAATTTCTTTCTCATCAAGAAGTTGTACCACAGTACGCTTTAGGCCGGTAGCCGAAGCATAAGTTTCGAGACAACCTTTGCGTCCGCAACCACACATGCGCTCGTTGCCGTCGATAAGGATGTGGCCCAATTCACCTGCAAATCCATCATTGCCATAAACCAATTGGCCGTTGGCAAAAATTCCGCTGCCCAAACCAGTTCCTAGGGTAATTATGATAAAATCTTTAACATTTCGTGCATTGCCAAACATGTGTTCGCCAATGGCTGCAGCGTTGGCATCGTTGGTAAGATAGGCAGGAACTCCAAAGGCCATCCTGAAATAATCGGCCAAAGGAATAATTCCATCCCACTTCATATTGGGTGCAAATTCGATGGTTCCACGATAGTAATTGCCGTTGGGAGCTCCAATACCAATACCACGAATAACCATATTGTCCTTTTGCTTGGTCAGCACTTGCTCGGTTTGACTTTTGACCAATTGTACCAAATTGCTGGGAGTTGTATAATCCTTATTGGAAATATTGGCTTTATACAAGATACGCCCTTCATTGTCAATCAATGCATAATCGGCACTTGTGCCTCCGATGTCCATTCCTAAAACTACCTGAGTTATCATAAATTACATTCAACTATTGATATTTATAAAAAGCTAAGCCTTAAGAAAAAAGCTTTGCTATAAAAATAAAACTATCCTTTCTTGTTGGCCTAACCTAAGCTACAAAGATGTAAAAAA
>DZDC01000040.1 GCA_022736595.1 Draconibacterium orientale
AATTTTTCGACAACGACAAAGCTTGAAGTCAAAAAAGTTAAAATCTTATATTTTAAATAATTTTGCAACGGTTTCAATGTACAAAGGTAGGAAAATACCCCAACAGATGGCAAAAGCTAAATTATCATTAAGCTAAGAAAAGAAGATTTTTTACTCAAAATTAGCCAGCATTTCGGTAAAAATTTGCTCAATCTCATCAAAGGTTTCAACGGTAACCAAACGCATTCGATAGGATTTGAAGTGAGGATATCCTTTGAAATATAGGGTGTAATGTTTGCGCATTTCTCTGCCAGCCACCTTTTCGCCTTTCCATTGAATACTGCTTTGAATGTGTTTGCGACAGAGCTCGACCCGCTCTTGCATATTGGGAGGGGGTAGGGTTTGACCTGTGGCAAAGAGGTGTTTTATTTCCCTAAAAAGCCAGGGATTACCAATGGCGCCGCGGCCAATCATGAGGCCATCTACCCCGTACTGATTGCGTTTTTGCAGGGCTATTTCGGCACTGGTGATGTCGCCATTGCCAATAACAGGAATTTTGAGTCGAGGATTGTTTTTGGTTTCGCCGATAAGGGTCCAGTCGGCTTGTCCGGTATAAAGTTGATTTCGGGTGCGGCCATGTATGGTAATGGCTGCTGCGCCCACATCTTGCAAACGCTCTGCCAGTTCTACTATGGGCATATCGTCGTAGTCCCAACCCAAACGGGTTTTAACAGTCACAGGAAGTTTAACAGCTTTGGCCACTGCAGCTGTGATTTCGAGCATTTTAGGAAGATCGCGCAAGAGTCCAGCGCCTGCCCCTCGTCCTGCAATTTTCTTCACAGGGCATCCAAAGTTGATATCAATTAAGTCGGGTCCTGCAGCTTCTGAAATCAGAGCGGCTTCCACCAGACTATCCACCAAATGACCATAGATTTGAATTCCCATGGGACGTTCTTCCTCTTCAAAGAAGAGTTTGCGTTTGCTTTTGGCAGCATCTCTAATCAACCCTTCGCTACTTACAAACTCGCTGTACATCATATCCACTCCAAAAGGCTTGCACACACGGCGAAAGCTGGGGTCGGTTACGTTTTCCATGGGAGCTAAAAAAAGGGGCATTTCGCCCAGGTCGATATTACCTATTTTCATGTTTTATTATTTATCTTTTGCATTAAGGGCTCCCAACATTGATTGCTATGAAATATTATCATTTCTTTCTATAATTTTTTATCATGGCTCATTTCAATGGCTTAACCTTATAAAATTAAAGATAGAGACAGTTTTGAGGTGGTTGGAAAAAAATTAATTTTGCACCTCCAATTTGCCCCGATCCTCGGCGGCAAAATTAGAAAATATTGATTAACCAAAAGATGATGTATAACCGCCTTGCCAACACCACCTATTTACAAATGCTTTGGGTGGGAATTTTGATGCTTTTAAGCACCCTGATTTTTTCAGCACTCAGCTATGTTTTTGCGCTAATGTTTTGGGGTGAAGAAAGCTTGAATCTGGCTCTGGCTGGGTTTACCGAGAGTTCGAGTGAAATTGCAGTTTTACGCTTGTTTCAATTGGCATCGCATCTGGGACTTTTTATTGTTCCTGTTTTGAGTTTGTTTTTTGTGGTGCGCTCCTTTCAGCCCGATTTTTTAAAGCTCAATACGCCTTTACGAGTGCAACCTACGCTACAGGTGATGGTTTTATACATTGTATTTCTTCCATTGATTCAATATCTTATGGAGATCAATCAGCAGATGAGTTTGCCCGAATCGCTGCGGTCGTTAGAGCTATGGATGATGGAAAAAGAAGAATTGGCCACCCAGCTTACTAATTCGTTTTTAAGCACCACCACCACCACAAGTTTATTGGCCAACTTACTGATTATGGCGGTGGTGCCTGCATTGGGTGAAGAGTTGCTATTTAGAGGGCTGCTCAATCATTGGTTTGGAAAAATCATTCGCAATCCGCATCTCAATATCATTTTAGTTTCATTACTTTTTAGCGCCATTCATTTGCAGTTTTTTGGTTTTATTCCTCGTTTTGCATTGGGTATGGTGCTGGGATATTTAACTTTATGGACGCAAAGTTTATGGTATCCTATCCTTCTTCACTTGCTTAATAACGGAGTTACGGTATTGGTGTATTATGGCGTTGCCAAAAGCGGTAGCGGCATGAATCCTGAAGAGGTTGGCAACCTGAGCAATCCCGTTTATATGGTATTATCTGTGCTGGCTACTTCCATGGTGCTGTATGCTTTTTGGAAAAGAAGGATTAAGTTTTAATTGTGGCCATGTCAATGGCGATGGCCTTTGGCGGTGAAGTGTGGGAAAAGAAAAGTGGTAAAATCATAGGACCAAATTTGCACCTATAATTTCACCACTCATCTTGAAAATTCCTAGTAAATTCTTTAAAAATTCCAGTTTCTAATTATCCTTCAAAAGGCAATATTAAACCCATGGTAAAGGGGTATAATTCTGGACCGCCACCGTTCCTGAACAAAGGTGTTAGGGCGTAAGTAGCAAAGAGGTTTATGGGGCCCCAGCCTATTCTTACTGTGGCATCGAGTTTAAAAGGAGGAATATGAAAATCGTCATAATTTTTGGGTTTATACGTACCATCGTTGGCATCGGTGTAAACCATTTTGGTGTGAGAAATCATTTTTAACGCCCCAATTACCCCTGCAGAAATATGGAAACTATTGGTTTCGTGGCGAGAATTGGTTTGATATTCAATCAAAAGAGGAATCACTAAATAGGTAAGGGTTAGCTTGCTCTTTTCATAGTCATAGCCTTGGGTTTGAAGCCCGTAACCATATATGGTACTGCTGTCGGCCACCAAAACCACGTTATTATCGAAGCGATAATTGTTCCAATGAATTCCCATGCCGGTTACCAATCCAATATGATTGTGGTACAAATTGACACTTTGTTGAAAGAAGTTGAGATTAAAATTGGTGGATTTGTTATAATTCAATTCGAGAAATTCATATCCTGCAGGCATATCCAACCCGTAAGCATCGTTTAAATAGCCATTGATACCCAGTTCCAAGCCTGCCCAATTTCCTCTAAATTTATTGGGTTTATCCAATTTTCGAGTTTTGATATCGTAATCTCCGTCCTTATCGGTGATGATAATTTCAGAATTACTATGGCGGGTAGTTATCTTTATAGTGTCGGTATCATTATCCATAGAGATTTCACTGTTTTCATCAACCCATTCCATCTCTCCAGAATTAACCTTTTGATGGGCCGGATTTTTCTTGAATTTTAAAGAGCTACTTCCTTTAAGATCGGCCACCAGCAAACTGTCTGTATTGACCTTGGCATCGCTGGCGCCTGTGGCCTGAATGCTGGTGAATGTATTGCCGGCATTGAATCCATCAAAATCGCTGGCTCCGTTCATGTGCAAGTAAATGCTGTCGGCACGGCCTGTGATTTTTAAATCTGATGCACCATTCATTTGAGCAAAAAGTTGGGTGTAATTGAGATCCATTTTGACATTACTAGCTCCCGACAAATCGATGTTTAAGTCGTGCCCTGTTATGACTGAAGCTGTATTTACGTCGCTCGCACCTGAAACTTTTATTTCCTTAAAACTGGGTGAACCAATCTCCACTTCTAAGCTAAGATTCTGGGCTCCACTCACATCAAAACTCAAGGTGTTGTTTTGAATTTGATAGCTAAATTTTTCCATATTAAACGACGATTTAATATTGAAATAGGAAGAATCGCTTTGCACCAATACCACATCCATTTGCTTATTGATAATAAGGTGATCAAAATATTCGGTTTTATAAAAGCCATTCTGGGCAAAAATGCCGCTGAAGGTTATCATAAAAAACGCCACGAGAGGAAAAAAATAATTATTCATATACTGTTGATTTATTGTTGTTTAATATTTTATTTTAATAAAAATAAGTTTTAATTTCATGAAATGTAAGCCTTAGACGCCATGGGTTTAGATTTGTTACACCAAGCTATAATTCTGAAAAATATCAATGGGGAATTGTTGATATTTGCCCAGGAAGGGATGTTTATTTATTAAAAATTTGAAGGTATAATGTTACTTTTGTACGCTTGAAAAACCCGTGAAAAATTATACCAAAACCCAATATTATGAATAACGCAATCTTCACATTTCCTTACCCTTCCAACGAGCCCATCAAAAATTATGCTCCCGGAAGTCCTGAACGTATCGAGTTAAAGCTTAAGGTTGAAGAACTTAAGTCAAGAAGTATTGAAATTCCATTAATCATCGGAGGCAAAGAGGTTTTCACCGGAGATACCGACAAAGTGGTGATGCCTACCAACCATGGTCATGTGTTGGCCACCTATCATAAAGCCGGCCCTGAGCATGTGCAAATGGCCATCGATGCGGCTTTGGTAGCACGCAAAACTTGGAGCGAAATGCCTTGGGTTGAACGCGCTTCCATTACTTTAAAAGCTGCTGAACTTATCGCTACCAAATACCGTTCGTTGATGAATGCCGCTACCATGTTGGGTCAAGGCAAAAATCCTTTCCAAGCCGAAATTGATTCTGCTTGCGAAACCATCGACTTCCTACGTTTTAATGCAGCCTATGCAGGCCAAATCTATGCACAACAACCCAAGAGCTCTCCAGGAGTTATCAATCGTATGGAGTACAGAGCTTTAGAAGGTTTTGTTTTTGCGCTTAGCCCTTTCAACTTTACAGCTATTGCTTCCAACTTGAATATGTCGCCAGTGCTTATGGGCAACGTTACCGTTTGGAAACCAGCCACTACGGCCATTCTTTCAAACTATTATTTGATGAAAATATTCAAAGAAGCAGGTTTGCCCGATGGCGTTATCAATTTTGTGCCTGGCAAAGGAAGTACCATTGGAAAGGTAATCTTCGATAGTCCCGATTTGGCGGGAATTCATTTCACTGGATCTACCAACACTTTCCAACAGTTTTGGAAAACCATTGGTAATAATATGACTCGTTACAAAGCTTATCCTCGCATTGTGGGCGAAACCGGCGGAAAAGATTTTGTGTTTGCTCATAGCAGCGCCGACCCTAAAGCCTTAGCCACGGCCTTGATTCGTGGTGCTTTTGAATACCAAGGTCAAAAATGCTCGGCTGCTTCCAGAGCTTATGTTCCACAGTCGCTTTGGAGCCAAGTGCTTGAGTATATGAAAGCCGATGTGGCCGATTTCACCATGGGCTGCGTTACCGAATTTAGCAACTTTATGAATGCTGTGGTAGACGAATCTGCCTTCGATAGCATAGCCAATTATATTCAAATGGCCAAAGACAGCAAGGATGCTGAAGTGGTTATTGGTGGTAAATGCAATAAATCAGTGGGTTATTTTATCGAGCCCACTGTAATTAAAGTTACTGACCCTCATTTTGTTACCATGGAAGAGGAAATTTTTGGTCCCGTTATGAGCATCTATGTTTATGCCGACGATAAATATGAAGAAACCCTTGAGCTCTGCGACAAAACTTCTCCTTACGCTTTGACAGGAGCCATTTTCTCTCAAGATCGTGAGATGCTAATCAAAGGATTTAATGCTTTGCGCAATGCTGCTGGCAACTTCTACCTCAACGACAAACCCACTGGAGCGGTGGTAGATCAACAACCTTTTGGAGGAGCTCGTGGGTCAGGTACTAACGATAAAGCAGGCAGTTACCTCAACCTCATCCGTTGGACCAATGCTCGCACCATCAAAGAAACTTTGGTTTCGCCCGTGGATTACAAATATCCTTTCTTAGCTAAAGATTAATATTCAATATTTTTAATAAAAACCATGAGCCGACTTCTGGGTCGGCTCTTTTTTACTACCACATTATGAGCACAATCGACATTCAAAAAACTATTGCAAAACTTGGCCTAAGCCAAGTAAACAAAGGAGTTTCTACCGGTACAGAATGGTTTGAAACCAAGGGAGATACCACCGCTTCTTTTTCGCCCATCGATGGCAAAGAAATTGGCAAAGTGCAAAATGCCACCCTCGACGATTACGAAATGGTGATTAAAAAAGCACAAGAGGCTTTTAAAGTATGGCGATTGACTCCCGCTCCACTAAGAGGGGAAATTGTACGCCAAATAGGAAATGCTCTCCGCGAAAATAAGGAAGATCTCGGGGCTTTGGTAACCTATGAAATGGGTAAAATTTACCAAGAAGGATTGGGTGAAGTGCAAGAAATGATCGACATCTGCGATTTTGCTGTGGGTCAATCACGTTTGATTAATGGTGTTTCGTTGCAAAGCGAACGCCCTGAGCATCGCTTGTTTGAGCAATACCAACCTCTCGGAATCGTGGGCATTGTGACTTCTTACAATTTCCCTGTGGCCGTTTGGGCTTGGAACTCGGCTTTGGCCGCCATCGCAGGTGATGTGGTGATTTGGAAACCTAGTTCTAAAACTCCTCTTACCGCCATTGCTACCCAACGCATTATCAATGACGTACTTAAAAATAATAATGTTCCTGAAGGAGTTTTCAATCTTATCGTAGCCAAATCTTCGGTGATGGGCGATAACTTCTTGGCCGATCCAAGAGTTCATTTGCTCTCCGTTACAGGCTCCACCGCAGTTGGAAAACGGGTGGGTGGTATCGTTGGAAAACGCCTAGGAAAAACCATCCTCGAATTGGGAGGTAACAATGCCGTTATCATGACTGCCAATGCCAACATTCCCATGGCCATCACTTCAACAGTATTTGGTACCGTGGGTACTGCCGGACAACGCTGTACCTCAACTCGTCGTATCATTATTCACGATAGCATTTACGACCAAGTACGCGATAAAATGATTAGTGCTTATAGCTCTTTGCAACACAAAGTAGGAAACCCTCTCAACGAGAATAACCTTATCGGGCCTTTGATTGATGAGCATTCGGTGAAGCTGTTTCGCAATGCTGTGGAACAAGTGGAAAAAGAAGGTGGTAAAGTACTTTTTGGTGGTCAAATAATGACTGGAGCAGGTTTTGAATCGGGCAATTATGTAATGCCATGTATTGCTGAAGCTCAAAATCATTTCCATATCGTACAGGAAGAAACCTTTGCTCCCATTGTTTACCTCATCAAATATTCGGGTGATGTAATGAATGCCATCGAAATACAAAACGCTGTTCCTCAAGGATTATCTTCCGCTATTTTCACCGACAATGTACGCGAAGCTGAGCTTTTTGTTTCGGCTGCGGGTAGCGATTGTGGTATTGCCAATGTGAATTTGGGAACCAGCGGTGCCGAGATTGGAGGTGCTTTTGGTGGTGAAAAGGAAACCGGAGGTGGACGTGAGTCGGGTTCGGATTCATGGAAAGTGTATATGCGCCGTCAGACTTCTACTATTAACTATGGTACAAAACTTCCATTGGCTCAGGGAATTAAATTTGATTTTTAATTTTTTGAGTCCACTCCGAAAAGTCATTTTTCTCAGTTTGAGCAACTTTTTGCCCCTCCCGTACATCTGTCGGGACTTTAGGGTGAAGTTGCTGAAAATCAGCCACCCTTTAGGAGCGGGGGCTAAAGCTGATTTTCTGTGTCTGGACTTTTCGGAGGGGACTCATTTTTTCTGAATTGAAGTACAGAAAAATATTTTTTGGGGCTGGTATTCTCACTTTTATTTTTGGTGGGAATTTAGGATTAATAAATTAAAAAAGCCTTGGATTCGAGCTTTAATTCAGGAATCCAAGGCTGTAATAAGGTTACGATTTTAAAGGATTTACTGTAAAACAAATTTTATAGGCATATTAAAAACCACTCTAACTTCACGTCCTCTTTGTTTTCCAGGCTTCCAAGGAGGCATGTTTCCAACTACTCTTAAGGCTTCGGCATCCACTTCTGGACTCACTCCTCTAATTACTTTTACGTGGGTGATTTTTCCGTCTTTTTCAACTACAAATTCTAAATGAACGGTGCCTTGAATTCCAATTTCATTAGCGATTTCAGGATATTTTACATTGGATTTTAAGTACTGAATTCGAGCACTTTCTCCTCCAATAAATTCGGGATATTCTTCCAAAAGCACTACAGGAATGGCTTCGTCATCTTCCACTTCAGTGGCGTTACGGATTGGATAATCTTCAATGATATCTTCAGGTTTAGTTTCAGGATTGAAGTAAAAATCGGGAGTAGGAATGTTGTCGTCCACAGGAATAAAAATTGTGGAACTTATGGGAGGTGGAGGCGGTGGAGTTAGGATTCGCTGGGTTTGAATTACGATGTCGTCTTCGGTACTCAAAGTGATTCCTGAATCCAGTTCGGTAGTGTTATGATTGTAAGATTTGTATTCGAAGGCAAGCCAGGTGAGGCTAAGACTTACGATTAATCCTACAAAAAAGCGGGTGCGGTGATTTGGTTCGAGGTTGGCTCGATTGGTTTTCTTGGTTTCCATGTGATTTTGATTTAAAAGTTAAAAATAATCGTACAAGGATTTCCGGAACCTGTGCTTACTTACCTCTAAAACATAAATAGTGCCAAAAAATTTTGTTAAGAATAAAAAAAGGACTGCAATATTGCAGTCCTTTTCAAAATCGTATGGGTAAGGGAATTAACCTTGAAGTACAAAACGGATGGGCATATTAAACTGAGCACGCACAGCGCGTCCTCTTTGCTTACCGGGAGTCCAACGGGGCATCGATTTGATAACTCTCACAGCTTCCTCATCGCAACCGCCGCCAATACCTCTAAGTACTTTTACATTAGAAACGCTTCCATCTTTTTCAACTACAAAGGTTACGTGTACCGTACCTTGAATGTTGTTTTCGTTGGCCATTTCGGGGTATTTGATGTTTTGTCTCAAGTAATTCAAACGAGCTTCGTCACCGCCAGGGAATCCAGGTTGGTCTTCCACAAAAACAAAGATTTCTTCTTCGGCAACCTCTTTTTCTTCTTCTTGAGTGATAATTTGTTCTTCAATCTCTTCTTCATCATCGGTTTCGATGCTGATGTCCAAATCATCCACTTTAATATCATCTTCTACAATTTTAATAATGGTAGTTTGAGTGGGTGGAGGAGGAGGGGGTGGAGGAGTATTGCGCTCAGTCTGAAGCACCACATCTTCTTCATCATCGAGAAGAGCGGTTTGCATAAGATCCATATTAGCTTGGTCATAGGTTTTGTATTCAAAAGCAAACCATACAAGTGCAAGTGTGATAATCATTCCCACCATGGTATAGGTGTTCCTGTTTTTCTCCAAATCGGCCTTTTCAGATTTCTTAATTTCCATATTATCTGTGTTTTATAAGGATTTTCTAAATTCTCGTTTCAAAACGCTAAAATACATTAAAAATTATATCGTATCACTGTTTAATGTAAAGTTTTTGTTGCTTAAAAGCGATGAACAGTAGAGCAAAAATCAAGCCAATAACATCTGCAATAATATCAACAGATGAAGCATCTCGCCCCCATTTTAAAGCTCCTTGAAGCCATTCGCTTATGAAAGCCCAAAGTCCACCTAAAATGAGAGTTGCTAAAATGGCCTTCCAATTCAATTTTAAAATAGAAGCAAAAAATCTTTTCCAAAGCATTGCAAAGACAAAAAAAAGCACAAAATGGACTCCTTTATCAAAAGGGATTGAACTCCACCAGTGAACTTCTAAGTTGCTGTGTTTAATGGGAACAAGCAATAGAATGGCACTGAAAATAGTCCATAATACTGCATATTGCCAGGGTTTTAGCATCTTAAAATGTTAAAGGTAATATGCAATGAGTTGAAAACAACAAATACAATTGCCTTTCCCTAAGAATTATCCAATGAGTTCTGCGTAGGCTTGGGCATCTAAAAGCTCATCGAGCTCTGCAGCATCCGATACTTTAATTTTAATAATCCAACCTTCACCATAAGGATCTTTATTGATGAGTTCAGGTGCATTTTCCAACGCATCATTGAATAAAAGTATTTCAGCACTTACTGGCAAAAATAGGTCAGAAACGGTTTTAACTGCTTCTATACTACCAAAAGTGGTTTCTCTTGGAAGGGTCTCACTAACAGTTTCTACTTCAACAAAAACGATGTCTCCTAATTCGGAGCAAGCAAATTCGGTAATACCAATATAGGCTTCATCTCCTTCAATACGAATCCATTCGTGATCTTTTGTAAACTTTAAGTTTGCAGGAATATTCATGATTTGTAATCTTTAAAAAAATTTGCCAAATTTAAGATTATTATTCATTCCTTTTTCCAATAGACCCATAAAAAGGAAATATTTAGGTTGATATTTGTTTTGGATATTTAGATTCATTTCCTACTTTTGTGTGGCATTAATAGCAGCAACTTACAATTACTTTATAGACTTAATTTATTGAATTAATGGTATATATAAATAGCGAAGGTATAGGTTTAAGTCACTTTTATGACATAATTTATCATAATGAAGCCCTTGAAATTGATTCGAACATGATTTCAGAAATGGAAGAAAATTTTCAATTTCTGAAAAAAGTGAGTCAACAGGAGAAGGTAATTTATGGAATCAACACCGGTTTAGGTCCCATGGCTCAATATAAGATAAACCTTGAAGATCAGATTGGGCTTCAGTACAATTTGATTCGATCGCATGCTGCCGGAAGTGGCGTTCCGCTTGAATTCGACAAGGTGAAGGGAGCCATGGTATGCCGACTCAATACCTTAGTTCAAGCACGTTCCGGAATACATCCCGATGCTGTTTTAATTTTACAAAAACTCATCAACTTGAATATTATTCCATTGATTCCTCAACACGGTGGCGTTGGAGCCAGTGGCGATTTAGTTCAGCTTGCGCATATTGCCCTTGTTTTAATTGGAGAAGGAGAGGTGTTTGTGGAAGGAAAACGTTTAAAAACTCAAGACGCCTTTGCAAAATTCAATATTTCGCCCCTTCAAGTCTCCCTTCGTGAAGGATTAGGCCTCATCAATGGCACTTCCGTTATGACCGGAGTTGGACTTATCAATGTGGTGGAGAGTTGGAAACTCATCAATTGGGCTGTGCTTATGTCGTCGATGCTTAACGAGATTGTTAGAAGTTTTTCAGATCATTATTCCGAAGAACTCAACCAAGCTAAAAAGCATAAGGGCCAAAAGCGAATTGCTAAAAGCATGAGCCACCTACTTGAAACTAGTAAGTTAATAAAGGAAAGAAGTGCTTTTCCCTTCGAACAATCTCACAATGGGGATGTTTACGAACAGAAAATACAGGAATATTACTCTTTACGCTGCATTCCTCAAATATTAGGCCCCGTTCTCGATACCCTTGAATGCAGCCAAAAGGTTCTAATCAACGAATTGAATTCTGCAAGCGACAACCCAATTATTGATCATCATAGTAAAAGGATTTTGCATGGTGGCAATTTTCACGGCGATTATATTAGCCTCGAAATGGATAAGTTGAAACTTGCCATCATCAAACTTTCGGTGCTTAGCGAGCGTCAGACCAATTTTTTGATGAATCCCAAACTCAACGGTATTTTGCCTCCTTTTGTCAATCTTGGTACTTTGGGCTTAAATCTTGGAATGCAAGGGTTGCAGTTTGCTGCTGTTTCTACCACCGCCGAAAACCAAGCCTTAGGGAGCTCGCTTTACATCCATAGCATCTCCAACAACAACGACAACCAAGATATCGTAAGTATGGGAACGAATGCAGCGCTGAGCCTTGCCAAAGTAATTGAAAATAGTTTTGAAATTCTTAGCGTGGAGCTCCTTTCGCTGGTGCAAGCCATTGAAATTTTGAAAATTCATGACCAAATTTCCAAACCTAGTCGCGAAATTTATGATGAAGTTCGTAAAATCATTCCCGCATTTTCTCATGATGAAGTGATGTATCCCAAGATGGCCGAACTGCAAAAATATATGCGTCAAAAAGAGCAATCCCTTATTTAACTTCAAAATCAACGTCTTATGAATCATTATGCATTGGTAACAGGGGCTTCGCGAGGAATTGGCAAAGCCATAGCGGTGGAATTGGCCAAAAGTGGTTTCCATGTGCTTATCAATTTTAAAAGTGGTATAGAAGCCGCCAATGATACCTTGAAAATAATTGAAGATGAAGGAGGTAAAGCAAGCCTCTTGCCTTTTGATGCAGCTTCAAAAGAATCTGTGCGTAATGCACTCTCCCAGTGGAAAGAAACCCACCCTGAAGAACACATTTACTGCCTTGTAAACAATGCAGGTATTACCCGTGACAATCTTTTGGTTTTTATGGAGGACGAACAATGGGAATCGGTGATCAATACCAACCTCAATGGGTTTTATTACCTCACCCGTAGCCTTATTCAGGATATGATATTAAATAAAGAAGGTAGGATCATCAATATCGTTTCCCTATCAGGACTTAAAGGCCAACCTGGGCAGGTAAATTATTCGGCCAGCAAGGGAGCCATCATTGCCGCCACCAAAGCTTTGGCTCAAGAGGTGGGGAAAAAGAAAATCACCGTAAATGCCGTAGCTCCTGGATTTATTTCCACCGATATGACCTCAGAATTGCCCGAGCAAGAGCTCAAAAAGATGATACCTTTAAATCGTTTTGGCAAAGCCGAAGAAGTGGCTCATTTGGTCGCTTTTTTGGCAAGTCCTAAAGCGTCATATATTACCGGGGAAATCATTCAAATCAATGGAGGACTTTATACACGTTAAAAACAAATGTCTAAAGAAATATGAACCAAAGAGTTGTAATTACTGGAATGGGAATTTATTCTACCCTTGGAAAAAATTTGGAAGAAGTTACCCAATCTTTATATCAAGGTAAGTCGGGAATTGGAATTGATCCGCTACGCAAGGAATTGGGATTTCATAGCTTGCTTACAGGAATTATCGAACGACCCAATTTGAAAGGGATTTTACCAAGACGGATGCGAGTGGGCATGGCCGAACAAGGAGAGTATGCCTACGTGGCAACCATGGAAGCCTTGAAAATGGCTTCAATTGATGAAGATTTCCTTGCTAAAAATGAAGTGGGAATATTGTATGGTAATGACAGCAGTGCCACCGCCGTAATTGAAGCCGCGGATATCATTCGATCTAAAAAAGATACCACCATGGTGGGAAGCGGTTCCATTTTTCAATCCATGAATTCCACAGTAACCATGAATCTGGCCGTGATTTTACAATTGAGAGGCATCAGTATGACGGTAAGTGCTGCTTGTGCTAGTGGAGCCCATGCCATAGGCTTGGGTTATATGTACATTCAAAATGGACTTCAGGACATCGTAATCTGTGGAGGAGCGCAGGAGATTAATGCCCTTTCCATGGGTAACTTTGATGCGCTGAGTGCCTTTTCTACGCGCATGGATCAACCCACTGCTGCAAGTAGGCCTTTTGATCGCCATCGCGATGGTCTGGTGCCCAGTGGAGGGGCTGCTACTTTAGTTTTGGAAAGCTATGAATCGGCAGTGAAACGAGGCGCCACCATACTTGCCGAGGTTAAAGGCTATGGATTTAGCTCTAACGGGGAACATATTTCTGTGCCCAATGTTATTGGACCCCAAACTTCGCTCGAGAGAGCGCTCAAAATGGCTCAAGTAAGAGCCGATCAGATCGACTATCTCAATGCTCATGCCACCTCAACACCTGTGGGAGATCTCAACGAAGCTCAAGCTATTTTCAATGTCTTTGGCTCAAAAGTGCCCATTAGCAGCACCAAAAGCATGACCGGTCACGAAATGTGGATGGGTGGTGCCAGCGAAATTATTTACAGTTTACTTATGGCTCAAAACGATTTCATAGCACCCAATATTAACTTTGAAGAACCGGACGAATTTTCAGCTAAACTCAATATTATTAATCCAAGAATTCATAAAAAACTTAAACTAATTGCCAGTAACAGCTTTGGATTTGGAGGCACTAACTCAAGTTTGGTTATTGAAAAATGGTAAATTTTAATGTATTTTGACAGATTGCTGCAAAAAAAATAGGTAAGGCCGAAAGAAAAACATAATCTCTGTGTCAAAGGTTTTATGTTACACAAATCTTGACCAATTATGAATTGCAGCGATTACCAAAAAATGAGTGTTTCCGAAGTCTTTTCGGAACTTAGCCCTACCCTTCACGTTGATTATTTGCAGCACCTCTCACAATGTTCTTCTTGTGCTCAACATCATGCCTTTATCAAAGCTCAATTGAAGTCCATTCAATTTGAAAAAATTTCGGAACCCACACCTTATTTCTTTGAAGCCTTAAAAGCCCGCATCGAAAACACCAAAGCGCAACCGTGGATCAATACCATTCCAATGTATGCCCGTATTGCTGCCTTTAGTATCATTATAGGTGTAGCTGGTTATGGCGGAAGTACTCTAGGCAATTACGGAGCCTCCGTTTACAATTTTAGTAAATATCAAACTGCGATTAATCAAGCTGAAAATGAAAGTGTTGCCGGTTTGGAACTCAATGATGGAAGCTTTGATATACTTAACGAAAACTAATTTTTTTAGCCATGAATCAATTAAAAAACAACCTTTGGTTTTGGGGATTTGTAATCCTTCTTGTACTCAATTTGAGTTTGCTGCTGAGCATATTTTTTCACGGACAGCAATTGAAAAAAGATCCTCGTTTCAGAGCTTTTCATAGCGAAATGCGTATGAAAAAAGGAGATTGTGCCCAAATGGGTGATTGCAATCGTCCACGTTGGATTAATGACATTGCCAACGACGAAAGTCAAGCCCAATTTCTCCTAAAAGAGCACCAGCAACATGTTGAAAAGGTGCAGGAAATTAAGGAAAAGCTTCATCAAAAGCAATTTGAACTTTTTACCGCCATTTCTCAAGAAAATATCGACAGCGCGGTCGTGAGCCGTAATAAAATGGAGATTGGTCAGCTTCAGGACGAGATTACAAACCAAACCATGAAATACTACCAAACCCTGAAAACCAAACTCAACCCAGACCAGATGAAGCAGATTAATGAGCAAGTTTCGCAGCGAATCTTTAAATGCGAAATGCCCAATCATCACCCACGAAGAAATTTTTAACCCCAAATTTTAATATTTATAACCCATGAAAACTCTTAAAAATCTAATTTTAGTAAGCATTTTAGGCCTTTTTATTAGCCTACCAGCTATGGCTCAAAAAGGAAATTACAATCGTCAGCCTGCACAACCTTGTCAGGGACAAAGAGCCAATCCCGACGAATTGGGAATATTCAATCAAATACCAAACTTGACTGAAGATCAAAAGGTAAAAATCAAAGCATTGCATGTTGAAATGCTAAAGAAGGAACAACCTATTAAAAATGAGCTGAAAGAAAATGAAGCCCGTTTGAATACCTTGGTTACAGCCGCTGAGCCCGACTCAAAAGCCATCAACGCTCAAATGGACAAAATCCATAAAAATAGGGCTGATTTGGATAAGCTTCATTTGCAATTTCATCAAGATGTGCGCACACATCTTACTGCTGACCAAAAGGTTTATTTCGATAAAAAATTCGGTTCTAAAGGAGCTCCAGGATGCCAAGGCCATGGCTCAAAAGGCTGTAATGGTCATTAATTCAGCAATATAACTTAATTCGGAAGGCCCTATTTTTAGCGAAATAGGGCTTTACTTTTTTATATAAAGTTCAAAATAGAGTCTTTTGTTTTCAACAATTATCAATAGAAATTGTAAGTAAATAATCTTTAGAAAATGTTAAAAAAACCTTAGGCTTTTTCTATTTTTGCATCCTAATAAGCAAACCTAAAAACCCCCACTTTATGTCATCAAAAGTCAGTATTTTTTCTGGAAATTCTAATCAGGATCTGGCCTTACGAATTGCTAAAAGTTTCGGATCTGAACTTGGAAAAGTTACTTTTTCACGATTTGCAGACGGCGAATTTCAACCCTGTTTTGAACAAACCATTCGTGGACATGAAATTTTCATCGTCCAAAGTACTTTCACCCCTACTGATAATCTGATGGAACTTTTGATGATGATTGATGCCGCTCGAAGAGCTTCTGCGCGCAAAGTGATTGCCATTATTCCTTACTTTGGATTTGCGCGTCAAGATCGAAAAGATAAACCCAGAGTACCCATAGGGGCAAAGCTTATCGCCAACTTACTCACAGCCGCAGGCGTTGACCGCATTGTGGCTATGGATATGCACGCCGATCAAATTCAGGGTTTCTTCGATATTCCCTTCGACCACTTGTATGCCTCTATCATCTTTGTTCCTTACCTTAAAAAGTTAAATCTTCCCAACCTTGTAATGGCCTCACCTGACACCGGAGGTGCTAAACGGGCAGCTGCATATGCTAAGTTTTTGAATACTGATTTGGTAATTTGTTTTAAGCAACGCAGTGGCGCCAATAAAATTGAAAGTATGACTGTAATTGGAGATGTTAGAGGCAAAGATGTAGTTTTGGTGGATGACATTATCGATACCGCCGGAACCATTCGCAAAGCTGCAGACCTCATGATGGCTCAAGGAGCTAACTCAGTTAGAGCTCTTGCAACTCATGCTGTTTTGAGTGGAAATGCTTACAAGAACATTAGCGACTCCTCGCTTATTGAGCTTATCGTTACGGATACCATTCCATTGAAAAACATTCAATGCGACAAAATTCGTCAGTTGAGCACCGCCGATCTTTTTGCTGACGTTATTCACCGAATTTTAGAAAACCAATCCATTTCAGAGCATTTCGAATTTACTACCATATTGTAAATCATATCCGTACAGTATAAAAAAAGCCCAAGTTAATCGCTTGGGCTTTTTCAATTTTGTAGAAGCCATTTTTATTTATGGATTGGCTTGGTTTCACTATACTTTTAAAAGTGAAAAATAGGGCTTTTAAAGAACATAATTAAAAATGTATCCCACCACCAAGATTCCAAACGCTACCACCCCAATAAAAGTGAAGATCAAAGGAAGTTTTAACACTTTTCGAAGAATCACCATTTCGGGTAATGAGAGCCCAATCACCGACATCATAAAAGCCAAAGCAGTGCCGAGTGAAGCTCCTTTTTCAATCAAAACCGAAACGATAGGCACTATTCCAGCCGCATTGGAATATAAAGGAATACCTATTAAAACAGAAAGAGGAACCGAGTACCAAGTGGATTTTCCCATTAAATTGGCCATAAATTCTTCAGGCACATATCCATGAGCCCCCGCACCAACTACGATTCCTAAAGCCACGTAAAGCCATACCTTGCCAACGATTTCCCTTATGGCGTCATAACCCATTTGAATCCGCGTTTCAAAGGAAATCGTACCTTCATCCCAGTCCTGTTGCCCCACTTTAGTTTCATAAACCCAAGGTTCAACCCATTTTTCAAGTTTCAATAATCCAATAATCCAACCAGCCACAATGGCAATGGATAAGCCAGTTGTAACATAGATTAAAGCCACTTTCCAGCCAAACATTCCATACAAAAGTACCACCGCCACTTCGTTAATCATGGGAGCTGCAATAAGAAATGAAAAGGTGACTCCTAAGGGAACCCCAGCCTCAACAAATCCTAGAAATAGCGGTATTGCTGAACAAGAACAAAAGGGAGTAACAATTCCCAGTAGCGAAGCCATCACGTTTCCTGTGAAGGTTTTTTTGCCTTCTAAGGCTGTTCGAGTGCGCTCAGCGGTAAAATATGATCGAATAATACCTACGAAGAAGATGATTAATCCCAACAGCAGCATTACTTTTGGAAACTCATAAACAAAAAACCAGAGGGCTTCGGCAAAATGATCGCCTTGGCTCATGCCTAAGGCTGAATAAATTAACCAATCGGCCAGAGGTTGAAGGTAATGGTATATCACAAACCAAATGGAGATGAGAAACAAAGGTTTAATTAGGAATTTTAGTTTCATGGTATCTAAATTTGTTTGAATCATACGATTAAAAAAAGAAAATCTTTACATAATAGAGTCCAACCAAAATAAAAATTATGGCAATGACTCGTCGAAACCACTTTTCAAAGATTTTAACACGATTGTAAAATCCACCAATGCTTGAAATACTAAATGCCAGCAAATACGCCACAATAATCACTGGAAGACCGGTGGCTATTGCAAAAATCAGGGGCAAATACAAACCCGAAACACTGGATAAAGTCAGGGGTATCAACATGCCAAAATAAAGTACACCACTATAAGGACAAAAGGCAAGGGCAAAAACGATTCCTAATAATAGGGCTTTCCACCAACCTCCAAGGGTGCTTGAATTTTCTATTTTTTGGCTGAGTTTATTAAAACCAGGAAAATTAATTTTTATAAAGTCAAACATTAATATTCCTACAATAATCAATACGGGGCCAAGTATTTTTTCGCCATTGGATTGAAAGAGTTTAGCTACTTGAAATTTACTTGCTCCTAAAAAGAGCAGAATTCCCAAAGTGGTGTAGCTGATGGCTCGTCCCAAAGTGTACCATAGCCCGTTATAAAATATTTTCTTTCTATTTTCAATGTCTTTGCTAATAAAGCCAATGGCGGTAATGTTGGTGGCAAGAGGGCAGGGGCTTATTGCTGTCATGAGCCCCAATAGTAAGGCCGAAATGATCGGCAATGGGCTCGAATCTAAAAGATTTTGTAGAAATTCCATCTATTTGAGCATTGGGTTTATTTTTTCAACCAACTCACCTTTAAATAGTTCTGGCTTGTTGATTTTTGAAAAGGCCATATTGGTCAAATCTTCCTTTTTCACCACTTTGCCATTCTTTAATTTGGTTAAAGCAAGGGTAGAGCCGTAAGCTTCATACTCTTTACATAATGCTTCATTGGCTTTGTCGTCGGTATTGATGGATTTGAAGACCAGGGTTTGATCCTTCAATTGGGCTTTGTATTTTTCGTTTAGGAGGCTTACCACTGTAGCTTCGATGGTGGTGCAGGTGTGGCATCGTTCGGTAAGGTGAAAATAGTACACCAAGACTTTTGTTTTAGGATTTACTGCTTCGGTGGGTTTAAAGGAGGCAACGCCTATAAAAAGCAATAACATTAAAAAGATTGTTTTCTTCATTGTTTGCAGTTTTATGATTGTTCTTTAAATTACGAATTCTTCCCTTGATATGCGAAGATGGACTATTGAAGTTGCTCTTCAATCTTTGATTTGAGAATTTCAATAAGCTTTTCAGGATTGTGTTTAGCATATTTAAACCCATCACCTGTAACATCCATGATAGAATCTTTACCATCATTTACCCTTACGATAAATAAGGCGGTTCCGGTGGCTTCAAAGGTTTGAGCTATGGAAGCATTCACTTCATCATCCACATTGTAAACCATCATTTTAATTCTACCCTCTTGCATTTCTTTTGAAAAATATGTTTCAAGGGTCTTTCTGGTATTGGCTTCAATGGCATTGCACGATATGCAACGGTTGGTGGAATGAAAGTTGAAAATGAGCACCGAGGGTCCCTCAAGGTTTGGATCGGCATAGGATAAAATATCACCACTAACAGTGGGAGTTTGCGCCACGGTGACAGCATTAATTTTATCAGATTCAGTATTCTCTGGCGAATTGCACGATATGAAGCCGCCGATAAAAACAAATGCTATGGCAATTCCTAATTTATTAATACGGTTCATATTAAGCATGTTTTGCGATTATTTCTTTAAGGTCGTTTACCGAGGGGACTCTGCCGCTTAAAACTACTTTGTCGTTGATAACCAAGCCGGGGGTGCGCATAATTCCAAAGGACATGATTTTTTGAATGTCTTCTACTTTTTCGATTTTTGCATCGATTTGCATATCGGCAACCGCCATATTTACTGCCTTTTCGAGGTTTTTGCAATTGGCACAACCTGTTCCTAAAATTTTGATATTCATGTTTTTTTAGTTTTGAATTTTTGAATTTAAATTGTCATCAATTTGGAGTTTTATTTTCAATTTCTAGATAGATAAGAAATTCTTAAACAAGGCTTTGGCCTCATGCCAGTTTGCATTGTTGGTGCAATATTTAATTTTCGGAATTTCTATTTCGCCCTGTATTAAACCAGCATCCTTCAGTTCTTTTAAATGTTGCGATAGCGTTGACTTGGCGATGGGGAGAATTTCAGATAAATCGCCACTGTAGCAGCAAGATTGTTTTGAAAGATGCTCCATTACATATACCCGCACAGGATGCGAAAGCGCTTTTGCGTAGCGGGCTATTTTCTTCTGATCTTCAGTATAATATTCCATTGTTCGTTGTTCGTAGATTTGCGAACAAAAATATAAAAATTTTCAAAACCTGAACGTATTTTCATAATTATTTTCACCACTGACCGACTAAAAATTTTAGATTCCTCGCTACGCGCGGAATGACAAGGCTTTTGGCAAGTTCAGTAGTAGCAGACTGACAATGACAAAGACTTGTTTACTTTTAGCGGTTTTGTCGAACTTACGTTTCCGTTCCGAAAGCTTTCGGAAGCAGTGAGGAATCTATAGAAATAATTGGTTTTCTATATTTAATCGGTCAGTAGTGAATTATTTTAATCTTGTTTCACTTAGTACATGACAAAAAGTTACAATAGATTTAAGATTC
>DZDC01000041.1:0-5197 GCA_022736595.1 Draconibacterium orientale
GAATTGTTTTCGTCGACCCGAAGGGCAAATTACGCTAATGCGAATTTGGGTTTAAATTTTCCTGCCGCCTAAAATCTTTTCGCCAAAAAAGTTTTGCAACGGTCTCAAACAAGGAAATACTATAAAAAAAAGGGATCCCTTATGATAAAGAATCCCTTTATACTATTTTTTAGATCAAATTAATGTGCAGGTTGATTCTCAGCATTTGAATTTGAAATTTCAAGTTGCATGTGAGCATCAAGGTGGATAATGGCATCTGGAGCCACATCAGTTTTCTCTGCTGATATTACTTTTTCCTCAGTGGGATGAATAACTATTTGGTCGTGGCCAAAAACCTTTTGCTGAACATAATAAGTTCCAATACCGGCGAAATAGCCAACTAAAGCCAACCAGCTAATTTTTTTCATATACCAAATAAAGTCGATCTTTTCCATGCCCATGGCGGCAACACCAGCAGCAGAACCAATGATTAAGATACTTCCTCCTGTACCCGCAGTAAATGCCAGTAATTCCCAGAAAACACCATCGGTTGCAAATGCTCCTGTAGGCGCAATCTCATACATTCCCATGGTTCCGGCAACTAAAGGAACGTTATCAACGATTGAAGAGAGAATACCTATAACCGTATCAATGAGATAAATATTTTGATTGGTAACCTGATCCAACCAAATAGACATCAGTGAAAGATGACCAGCGGTTTGCAATGCAGCCACCGCGGACAATATTCCCAAGAAAAACATAACAGTAGGCACATCTACCTTTTTTATAATATTTCCAACAGCCAAGTGACTTGCAGCATGTGAATCGCGTTTTTTATTCAAAATCTCACTCAAAATCCAGATTACGGCCAGACCTAACAGCATTCCAATATAGGGAGGAAGGTGGGTAATGGTTTTGAAAACTGGAACAAACAACAATGCAGAAACCCCTACAATAAGCATCAATAACTGTTCGGATCTTGAAGTAAATTGCTTACTATCAGCAGCAATCTTGGGTGATTCGATATGCCCTTTCAGGAAAAAGGAAAGTATAATTAAAGGCACAATCATCGACATTAAACTGGGTAAAAATACCGTTGAAATGATTTTTGCGGCAGTAATTTGACCACCAATCCAAAGCATAATGGTAGTAACATCGCCGATGGGAGACCATGCTCCACCAGCATTGGCAGCTATCACAATAATACTGGCATAAAACCAACGGGTATTTTTATCAGCTACCAATTTTCGTAAAAGAGCAATCATTACAATGGTAGTGGTAAGATTGTCCAATGCTGCTGACATGAAAAAAGTGGTAAAACCCAAAATCCATAATAGCTTCACCTTGTGTTTGGTAGAAATGCGATCAGTAATAATGTTGAAACCTTGATGATGGTCCACGGTTTCTACAATAGTCATCGCTCCAAGCAGAAAAAATAAAATTTCAGCAATTTCAATAAGGTGATGCTCCAGTTCGTGACCCACAAAATGATTGGATAAGCTTTGCAATTGGGGTGAACTTAAATTAAAACTACCAATGAGATGATTCCAATCGGCATTGTGTCCTAACATCAAAATATCAAAACTTGACAAAGCCAAAATTGCCCAACTCAGGGCTCCAATTAATAAAGACGAAGCCGCCTTATCAATTTTTATGGGATGCTCTAGTGCTATAGCCATATAACCTAAAACAAATACTAAAACCATTAATATAAACATCTTTTTAAATTTTAAATAATAGCGCAAATGTAGCAAAGCAAATCAATCGTTTAGCATCAAAATTTAGACTAATTTTGCAGCTTTTATTTGAATTTTTACAATTCAATTTTATGACATAAGTTATTATTGACAAATAACTTAACAATAAAAACCTAAAATAGGATTCTTTTGAAACGGGTAATTATATCAGTTAGCAACGACTTAAGCAACGACCAAAGGGTTCGGAAAATCGCGGCAAGCCTACAAAAGTTGAAGCTCCAACCCTTGCTATTGGGCCGTTGGCTTCCCGATTCAAAAACCATCACCGACCGCTCCTATCCTACCCATCGCTGGAAACTTTTTTTTAATTCCGGAGCCGCTTTCTACGCTGAGCTAAATATCAGATTGTTTTTCAAACTTCTCTTTTCCAAAGCAGATTTACTTTACAGTAACGATTTGGATACCTTGCCAGCTAATTTTTTAGTTTCACGAATTCGGCACATTCCTTTAGTTTACGATTCTCACGAATATTTTACAGAAGTTCCAGAATTGCAAGGCCGATGGGCGAAGAAAGTATGGCTTTGGCTCGAAGCCCGTATGCTGCCAAAACTCAAAGTGGCTTTTACTGTGAGCGATGGAATCGCTTCCGCTTACCAAAGCCGATACCAATTGCCCATGCAGGTTATTCGCAACCTTCCTTCATTGGAAGCTGCTCAAGATTACGAGCCCAATCCAGAAATTCAACTCCCCAAGGTTCCCTTCATTTTGCTACAAGGTGCTGGTATTAATGTACAAAGGGGAGCTGAAGAACTCATAGAAGCCATGCAGTGGGTGGACATAGCCCCTCTTTTGATTGTGGGTGGAGGTGATGTTTTACCTCAGTTGAAACGCCAATGTTTTCTGTTGAAACTAGAAAATAAAGTGATTTTTATTCCTAAACAAAGTCCTAAACACCTTCGGTATATTACCCGTCAAGCTGCTTTGGGACTTAGCCTCGACAAAGATACCAATCTCAATTACCGTTTTTCGTTGCCCAACAAACTGTTTGATTATATTCAAGCAGGCATTCCAGTATTGGCAAGTGACTTACCAGAGGTTCGGAAAATTATTGAAAACTATCAAGTGGGACTCATTTGCCCTAGCCATCAACCCATGGAAATAGCTAAATACATTAATAAAATGTTAAAGGAAGATTATAAAACCTTATTTTCGCTCAATCTTAAAATGGCCTCTAAATCCCTGGTTTGGGAACAACAAGAACCACAGTTTTTGGAAGCCATTAGAAAAACTTTATGATTGAAAAACATTTACATATCCTCTCCTTTGATATCCCTTATCCTGCTGATTACGGAGGAGTAATTGATGTTTTTTATACCCTAAAAAGCCTCCACCAAAAAGGAATTTTGATCCACTTGCATTGCTTTGAGTACGGCAGAACTCCTCAGCAAGAGCTCAATAAATATTGCGTGGAAGTGAATTATTACCATCGCAATACCCACTTGCGCAATAACTTAAGCTTTAAACCTTATATTATTCATAGCAGAAGAAGTGAGGCTTTAACCCAGCGTCTTTTGCAGGACGACTTCCCTATTCTTTGCGAAGGACTGCACACTTGTGGCATTGTGCACGATAGTCGATTTAAAAATCGAAAAATCATCTATCGAGCTTCCAATGTGGAACATGAATATTATCACCATCTTGCAAAAAAGACCGACGATATCTATCAACGGGTTTTCTTTGAAATGGAAGCCCTTAAACTGAAGCTTTGGGAAAAAAATCTTTCCAAAACCCAATTGATGCTTCCGGTGAGCGATAAGGATACCGAACACTATAAAAAGCGATTTAAAAATCATAATGTACACCGCATTTTCAGCTTCTTTGAGCAAGATATTCTTTGTCATTACCAAGAAAATGCGGAGGAAGAATATGTGCTTTTTCATGGCAATTTGAGCGTGCCTGAAAACGAAGAAGCCGCCCAACGCATTGTGCAATACCTCTCGCCACAGATTCCTTATAAACTTATTATTGCAGGCAAAAATCCCAGCCGACTCTTGAACGAATTTATTGGGAGAACGCGCAATTTGCAATTAATAGCCAACCCCAACGAGACCGAAATGAATCAACTTATTGCCAATGCAAAAGTTCATTTATTAATCACCCATCAAGGTACAGGGCTAAAACTCAAACTACTCTATTCACTTTTTTCCGGAGCCTTTTGTGTCGCCAATGAATCCATGCTTTGGGGAACAGGACTGGAGGCCTACGTCACAGCAGCCAACTCCAACGAAGAAATTATTAAAGCGGTAAATCTAAAAATGGAAAAGTCGCTGAATCGATTGGAAAGAATTGAAAACATCAACGCGCTCCCCCAGGACTTAAGAAATGATTGGAAAGCTGATCAAATGATCCGCTTCATTTTTGAATCCTAAAACCCATTACAAAGGACTTACATCCACTTGGCTTAAAGCACCTTTATCAGCAATAAGAATGCGGGCAGGAAAACTCCGTACCATGTTATAATCGTGGGTGGCCATGATCACAGAGCGTCCACTTTGGGCAATATTGTGAAGCAATTGTAAAATTCCCTTTGAAGTTTCAGGATCGAGGTTACCCGTAGGTTCATCGGCAAGAATAAGTTCCGGCTCATTGACCAAGGCTCGTGCAATTACGATGCGTTGTTGCTCGCCACCCGACAGTTGGTGCGGCATTTTATGACCTTTGGTTTCCATGCCTACCATTTGCAACAACTCTTTAAGCCGATCATTCATTTTGGCTTTATCCTTCCATCCGGTGGCTCGCATCACAAACAGCAAATTCTCGTTGATCGAACGATCCATCAACAGTTGAAAATCCTGAAATACAATTCCCAATTTGCGACGAAGAAAGGGAACTTGCTTTCTTTTGATGGTTTTCAGGTTGTAACCAGCCACCTGTGCCTCCCCCTTTTCCAAGAGCAAATCAGCGTATAGCAACTTAAGTAAACTGCTCTTTCCACTTCCTGTGCTTCCTACCAAATAGAGAAATTCCCCTTTGGCAAGACTCAAATTTACCTCTGACAAAACCAGCAAATCGTGCTGAAAAATCGAAACCCCTTTTAAGTCAACTATCGTTTCCATATTACTTATCTTCAATTTGCATTAAAACACCAGATTCCATTTCAGGCAAAAGCTTTTCCACTTCATCGATGTATTGGGGCATTCGTGCTTTGGTAAAACCATCACGGGCTTTATCAGCTCTAAAATACGCAATTAACGTAAACGACTCATCTCGTACTTGAAGGTAGTTGGGTATTTTGCCATTACCCTTAATTTTCATAATATACATATCGAAATTTTGAAAACACGAAAGTAGCTATTTTAAGCTTATCCTTAGATTTGTTTTGATAATATTTAGGATTAATTCTTTGTTTGAAATGCTATGAAAAAATTTTATAAATCTTTATGAAAAAGCTGTACCACAAAACACACAAAGAAAACCACAAAACATACAATGGAAAAAACCTCTGCATTCTCTGCTCCCGA
>DZDC01000041.1:5297-17531 GCA_022736595.1 Draconibacterium orientale
CAAAGAAAACCACAAAACATACAATGGAAAAAACCTCTGCATTCTCTGCTCCCGATAACTCTCGGGACCGCGGTGCATTTTTAATCTCAAGGAAAGAAACAAACCTCTGCATTCTCTGCTCCCGAAAACTATCGGGACTGCGGTGCATTTTAACCGCAAAGAACCACAAACAAAGAAACCTCTTCGTTCTCTTCGCTATTTAGACAGGCTCACTTCGGCTATGCTCAGCACATCGCAATACATCGCTCTTCGGTGAAAAAAATTAGATTAATCCTTCTAAAACCGAATGCCTGCATTCAAACTAAAAAGCGAAATTCCATTTCTCAACTTATCTCCATCAATAGGAATATAACTTCCACTGAACGAATACGATAAACTCAAGAAACCGGACTCACTGTTGTAGCCTATGGCTTGAATAAAATACAATTGTGGACTGGCAATAAGATTGACATCGAATCCACCACCAAAAAATTTAAGCTTTTGCAAATCGAAACTCAACCCTCCGAAAAAAACAGTGCTAGCAAAAAAATCGTTTCTCACAAAAGTATAGGCATAACCCGGGCTAATGTTGAAACCAAATTTTCCCATGGAACTGCTTCGACCTAAATCGCCATAGTAGGCTTTCTGCCCGTAAGGAATCATAGCGGTGTCGGTACGAAGTGAGAAATAATTCATTCCCATTTGCAACCCAAATCCACCAGCACTTTTGAGTTGTCGTTGACTTTGGTTAAGGACGGCTTTCAGCGAAAATTTTTTGGAGAAAACCATGTGTGTATTGAACGAAAGCTGTCGAATTTCCATGTTTGGGTAAAAGGGTTTATACGGATATTTTGCCCAGTTGGGATAAAAATCAGCATAGTTGTCGAGGTAATAACCCACCTCCTTGCGAATTAAAAAATCTAATCCCAAATTATTCACAGGCAACTGGGT
Source organism: Draconibacterium orientale (assembly GCA_022736595.1). Lineage (GTDB taxonomy): Bacteria > Bacteroidota > Bacteroidia > Bacteroidales > UBA1556 > UBA6267. The sequence continues at coordinate 6,228 of DZDC01000041.1, forward strand.
TTTGAATTGAAAGCTAAAACCTCGAGATTGGTCATTGGCGTTGAGGTAAGAAGGTAATATGAAAGAAAATCCAAATCTAAAATTCTTATAACCAGCCAAAAAACCCAATCGTAAAGGTGAATTGGTTTGATAAACCATACCTAAAGCTTGTTCATTTTTAGGATTAAAAACTATGGGAGCTGAACGAATAAAAGCTGAGCTTGCTAGTAAGTATTTGGTCTTAAATTCTGTAATATAACTCGAATCAATGCTCATGGATATAGGCTTTTCTTTTGCTTCCAAGGGCAATTGAAAAACGCAGCAAAGAAAAAGCAAGAGCCAAAACCAACGCATCGATATGGATTTAATTTAACGATTCAAAGCCCACCAACTTGTCCCAATTCAAACCCTGTTCGCGGTAATAGATAAAAATCTGATATTTATTTAAGGTTTCAAAATGATTGCCTTCGAGGTCAACGATTTGATTAGAATCATGATTATCGGGAATATAAACGTAGCGAAAATCGTAATAACCTTGCTTAAGTAATTTGGTGTTTTTAAAAAGCCGCAATTTGGAATCATAAATCATAAGATTTTCTTTTTCAGGAACAAAAGAGTTAAAACCACCGAGCAAATACACCTTTCCTTCGGCAGGAATGCTATCCAATTCGTAGAAAAAATTGACGGTAGCATAGTCAGCTTCAATGTAGTCATCTTCGTTATAATTATCCCAGGTGATAAATGAAAACCCTCCATTCAGGTCTTCATATTTCAAATAACGTTCATTGAAGCGTGGCTTAGCAACTAGGGTATTCACCACATAACCTGTTTTGCCAAATTCAATATTTCGTATGGAGGCGGTACTGGCTTTTAGACTTCTCATATCCAAAATCCTAAATTCGTTGCTTCCTTTAAAAAAGAAGTGATTGGGTTTATCAAAAACCACCTCTTCGTTATTGATACTGGTAGGGTTTTGAATCCATTGCTTGGTATATTCAGCATGATTTTGCATCATGGAAACTTTAAGATCGGTTAGCACATTAGGCATGGAATAACCATTAAGGTTGATCTTTATCTTAAATTCTTGATACTGATCACGATATTGAGGTGCATTGGGTGTAAAAACGCTGGCGTCAACAGCTACTTTAGGCTCCACCACATAAAACCGACGGGTTATAATGGGTTCATCAGGCGAACCTTCGGGATATACTTTTAACAAATAATTTCCTGATTTTGTAATCCGCATCGCCGCTGTGGGAACGGTAACTTTATAATGAGAAAAGGCAATTACTGTGTTGATGCTGCTGGCGTTATATCCAAAAAAATCTTCCTCTTGCCCATCGATGTATTCCATGGTGAGCAAATCAGCGGGTGTCCAATCGGCATTGCAAAGAATTAATCTGAAATAATAATTTTGGGTGCTATTATATAAATCGTCAAAATGAAGATTCAATTTGTCGGCGCTTCCAAGTCGAATAATGGGAATCATTTGCTCCAGCCCTTTATTGTACCATTGAACGCTTCGGATATTCTCCACATAAACATGATCGGAATATCTAAGTTCATATTGGCTTTGAGCCAATAAAGTGGAAACTTTTACTGTAATCAGAAGAGACAAAAGTAGCGTTACAAATTTCAATTTACTCATGAGTCAAAATTGTTGTAATTCCTAATTTAATAAAGAGCAAAACTAAACATTCTTTGCTTGGAGAGTATATAAAAATGATGCAGGCCTAACCATGTATAGCATTCAGCAATAAAGAAACGCTGGGCGAAAGGGCATTGACAGTAATTTTGGATTGCAAATAATACGGCTCTCGTTGTGCAAGGTGATTTTGGACAAATTCAAAAAGTTTTTCACCTTGATACTCTTGAGTTAATGGTCTAATTTTTTTGCTTGATTGAATCCTTTGAGTGAGTGAAATGGCGGACATCTGTAAATAAATACTCAATCCGTTAGTGTTGATTAAAAGCATATTATCAAAAAAACAAGGAGTTCCTCCTCCCAAGGCCACCACCACTTGATCCATCTCAAAGGTTTGATGTAGGGCCAATTTTTCCCAGTTTCGAAAGCTGGATTCGCCTTCACGGGTAAACAAATAGGCAGTAGTTTTTTCGCTAAGCTGTTCCACCAAATCATCCAAATCAACAAAACGATAATTCATGCTTTTGGCCAATCGCTTTCCGAGTGAAGATTTTCCACTGCCCATATAGCCAACCAAATAAATTCGATTCAAGGGATTTTAGATTTATCGTTTTAGGGTAATAATGGTGATTTCAGGCCAAATGCCGATGCGTGCTGGCATGGCCAAATAACCGAAACCAGGATTTACGTAAATACTTTGGTTTTGAAATTGATACATCCCATTCCATAAAGGGTAAATCCATTGAGCTGGACTCCATTTTACTCCCCAAGCATTCCATCCCAATTGCATGCCGTGGGTATGGCCACTTAGGGTAAGTTGAATATCGGTTTTGCCCAATACTTCAGCTGTAAAATGACTGGGATCATGGCTTAATAAAATTTTAAATGGCACATTTTCAATTCCTTTCATAGCTCTATTCAAGTCACCGTATTTTTTAAATGGCGGTTTTCCCCAGTTTTCTACGCCAATAATCACAATGGAATCTGCTCCTTTATGCACAAGAGCATGACTATTTAACAAGGTTTTAAAACCCAATGAATCCTGCTTTTTGATTAAGGTGTTGAGATGTTGAAATTTCATTTCAGCCTTTTTCCATTTCACATAATCGCCCATATCGTGGTTACCCAAAATTGAATACATACCATATGGAGCTTCTAAACTCTTTAAAATGGAAGCATAAGGATCAATTTCGGCGGCAATATTATTAACCAAATCGCCAGTAAAAACTATCATATCAGGCTTTTGATCCATCAACAATTGAAGTCCTTTTGCTACATCTTCAACATCGGTAAAACTCCCAAGATGCATATCGCTAATTTGAGCAATTCTAAACCCATCAAATTCTTTCGGCAATTGCTTTGAGCTGAGGGTGACCTCCTTGACCACAAAATGAGTTTTCCCAATCAGCATGCCATGCAGTACAGCTATAAAAGCAAGGACTGAAAAGGCTAATCCCGTTTTGGTTAGATAATAACCTCTGGTTCTGCGTTTACGAACACTGTAACTTGGACGACCAAAAAAAAGAGTCAATACGCCATGATACATCCACTGCACCAGTACAAAAGCAAAAAGCACTATTCGAGGAAAGTAGATTAGGATATAAATTCCAAATAATTGAAAATAGCTTCGATATTTCAGATAATCCAATCCAGGATCACCTTGGTAGAAAAACCAACCTCCAAACACCAGAAGCAGCAAAATACCCAGACCCCAATAAAGCTTAAAAAACAAACTGTAAATGGCACTTCCTTTAAATCGTTTAAGCATTTTGCTTAAACCCCAAGCGTTGAGCAAGTCGATTAATAAGGAGAAACCAACTAAAAATGCAATTCGTAAAAACATATGATTTACTTGATATTAAGTTTCTTTTTGAGGTCTTTCGGAATGGCATCTTTATGAAGCATGATGGCAACCGTATTGAGTCGGAAATACGCTTCAGAAATATTCAGATAACCTCCATTGGCATTGGACTTCGCATCCCAACTATTTTTAGTGACGAAATAATAAGTTCCGTTTTGATCTTTGAGTAATGCGGTGAGCAACATTAAATGATCGTCGGTCACTGAATAATCATCAAAGGCCATTTGACGAATGCTATCATTGATAATGCGCTCAGGTACAGGACTTAGAAAACTATACATATTTTTCTTAAGTTCGGCTTCAGAAAGATTTTCCCATTTTGATTGTTCAGTGCCACTCAAATTTTCAACCTTCGTTTCAGGAACGATGGCCAAAGCTTTTGCATGAGAGAAACCCGAATTACTCACATCACCATCCCAACACAAGCTATAACCTTGATTGAGGCAATGAATGGCAACTTTTTGCAATTCATCAATGGGTAAATTGTAGTAAAGTCCAGCAAACCAATTATCAGGAATGTCAAGTTTTACTTGCTCGTAATAAGGCAAATATTGGTAAGAAGTGATTTCAACATATTCGTCGGGATTAAAATTGATGGCTTTTGCATTTTTCAAGGCTTGATCCTTCAACAGAGCAGGATTGCTCATATAGACATTGAGCATGGCTTCATAAGCAGGCCACCAGGCTTGACTTAGCTGCCCTCCTGGGGTTTCAATTACAGATTTTAGATAGGCTTTAAGCACTGCATCCATCTCTCCATGCACATGGTTATCGAATCCAGGTACATAACCTGAATATTCTGATTCATATAGAAACCCATACTTTTTAAAGCTTTGCATCACATCGTGGGCTTGACCTCCAGGTCCAAAATTTGCTGTTCCATGATTCCGAACAAACGATTGTGCCTTGGCCAAATAAGCCTGATATACAAAGTACATCTCAGAAATATCTACGTTTCCTTTGCCCATTCTCATCAATTCGGTTTCTATAAAAGAAACCGTAGCAAAACTCCAACAAGTACCTGATTTGAATTGATTCTTTACAGGTGTAGTGGCCACTTTACTTAACGTATCGAACTTAAATCCAATGCTATCAATAGGTTGAGCGTTTACAAAAATTAATGAGATCCACATCATAAAGGCCAGAATGAAATAATATTTTATCATAAAATCGGTATTAAAAGGTAACTATGGTAATAGTGCATTTCTAACTTTCTTAGTTGCTCCAAAAAGGATTTTAAACGCATACAAAACTAAGCTATTTTTTTGTGATTAGCGCCCTATTCCAAATGCAATTTGAAACCATATCCAATGAATAAAACAGAAATACAAGTTAAAAATCAATTTATACAGTTAAAACTTTTCAATCAATAGCTATAATATAACATCCAAAAAACAAATACTTAATCGTAAAAGTATTCGTAAAAATTCTAACTTTACCACGTAAAATTTTTTTAGCATATTTTCTTTAGAACAAACCCAAACACAAAACATAACACCCTCAAAATCATGATTAAACACATTATCACCCTGTTTTTACTCTTAAGTTTTTTCGTCGTTTCGGCACAAAATCAAAAAAGTATAAGCCCATCCACTCCTTCTCAAATCAAAGTTCAAAATGCGGCTGCAACGCATTACAATAGCGAAGGCAAGCTCAATTTTGTTGAATTTGAAGTTGGCAAGGAACCTCTTTTAGAACAATTCGACCTTTGGCTTCAACGTCAATTCCAATTGCCAAAGGAATGTACTTTAGTAGAGGTCAATCGAATTTCAGACGATATGGGCTACACCCACATTCGATACAAACTTCATTATCATGGTTTTGAAATTCACGATGGAATGCTTGTGTTACACACCAAAGACCGAAAGGTTTTTTCATTCAACGGCATTGTCCCCGCCGAAGCAATACAAAATTATCAAGCTCAGCTCACCGAAACTCAAGCTTTAAGTTATGCTCTAAAGCACGTAAATGCGCAAATTTACAAATGGGAAATTCCTGGGGAGGAACAATTTATAAAAACCTTTACAAAAAATCCCAATGCTACCTATTTCCCCAAAGCCAAAACCGTTTTATACCGCAATAACCCAACGAAAGAATACCATCTCACTTATAAATTTGATATTTATGCCCATCAACCCCTAAGCCGTGAAGAAGTGTTTGTGGACGCCACCACAGGTGCTATTTTGTTTGAAAACAAATTGATTCACCATGTGGATAGTGTTGGCACAGCCGTTACTCAATACAGTGGAAACAAAACCATTACCACCGATTATTACAATAATAATTTTAGACTTCGCGAAAATGGTCGTGGATTAGGCATTCAAACTTATGATATGAATCAAAGCACCAATTACGGCAGTGCTGTCGATTTCATCGATTCAAACAACTATTGGAACAACACCAACACTACACTGGATCAAATTGCCACCGACGCCCATTGGGGAATGGAAATGACCTATGATTATTATATGCTTAAACACAACCGCAACAGCATTGATGGCAATGGTTTAGCATTAATTTCTTATGTGCATTACGATCAAAATTACGCCAACGCATTTTGGAACGGTAACTACATGACCTTCGGAGATGGTTCAGGCAGCATAGGCCCCTTGGTCGCTTTAGATATTGTAGGTCATGAAATAAGTCATGGATTGACGCAATACACCGCCAACCTAGACTATCTCAACGAATCGGGAGCCATGAATGAAGCTTTTAGCGATATTTTTGGAACAGCAATTGAACATTATGGAAAGCCTGGCGCCGGCAATTGGCTCATGGGCGAAAACATCGGCTCAGCCTTCCGCTCCATGAGCAATCCCAATCAATATGGCGACCCAGATACTTATCTTGGAACCAACTATTATTTGGGAACGCAAGATAATGGTGGCGTGCACACCAATTGTGGAGTTTTGAGCTATTGTTTTTATTTGATGGCGGAGGGAGGAAGTGGTGTCAATGACTTAGGAAATTCCTACAACATCTCAGGAATTGGAATTGACTCAGCTTCTCGCATCGCCTTCAGAGCACTTACAGTTTATCTTGTAAATTCTAGCCAACATGCTGATGCAAGATTCTACTTTATCAAGTCAGCCATTGATTTATTTGGCGGCTGCACCCCTGCCGTAGAAGCAGTTACAAATGCCTTTTATGCTGTTGGAATTGGATCTATTTACAGCCCTACGGTGGTAGCTGACTTCAGTACCGATCTCGCCAGTTTTTGCCAAGCTCCTGCCACAGTTGACTTTAAAAACTTAAGCTCCAACTCTGGTAATTTTGTATGGAACTTTGGTGATGGAGGCACCAGTACCCAATATAATCCTTCCCACACCTATACTTCTGTTGGAACCTTTAACGTTCAATTGATTGCTTTGGGAGGCAATTGTGGTTCCGATACCGTTATTAAAAACAGTTTTGTTTCGGTTAGCCCCGACAATCCTTGTCCTCATAATATGCCCAACTTTGGCACCCAAACCCTTACTTCTTGCAGCGGTTTGCTTTTTGACAATGGAGGTGCATCTAACTATACCGACAATACCAATGTAATGACTACCCTCTCGCCTGTTGGAGCGAGCTATATCACCCTTACTTTCAGCAGCTTCGATTTTGAATCGAATTACGACTACCTGTATATTTATGATGGACCCAATACTTCTTCTACTTTGATAGGTCAGTTCGACGGAACAAGCCTTCCCAATGGAGGAACTGTGGTTAGCACTGGAGGCAGTCTTACTTTACGACAAACAAGCGATCAAGCCATTACTGGCGCAGGTTTTAAAGCTTTTTGGCAGTGCAGCCAGCCCAACGCAGCTCCCACCACGCAATTTATTAGCAACGATACGCTAAGTTGTGATGGAACGATTCAGTTTACTGATAAAAGCCTCAACAGCCCTACCTCATGGGTGTGGCATTTTGGCGATGGCGACAGCAGTGTGCAACAAAACCCCACCCACCAATACCTTCAAAGTGGTTACTATAATGTAAGCCTTGCTGCTTCCAATACTTTTGGCCAAACTCAAATTATCAAACCCAATTTAATCCATATTGAACTACCTCAAATTCCCCAAGCTGCTGACGTGAGTTTATGCAATGGTGGCAATGCCCTATTGCAAGCCAATGGCAACGGGCAATTGGTATGGTTTTCTACTGCTACCGGAACTACCTCAATAGATACCGGCAATACGCTTTCGCTCAACAATATTACCCAAACCAGCAGCTACTTTGTAGAAAGTCAAGTATCTAAGCCTTCGAAGACTGTAGGAATGACGGCTACCTTATCTGATGGCGGAGTACTGGATATTGAGCATTATTTGGTATTTGATGTTTTCAATACTTTCATTTTAAAATCGGTTAAAGTTTATGCCAATTCAACTGGATCACGCACCATTACATTGCAAGATGGTGCAGGTAACATATTGAAAACCACCATAGCTAATGTTGTGGGTGGATGGAATACCATTTCATTAAATTACACCATTCAAACAGGTGTAAACTACCGACTGGCGGGCAAAAACTTTCACCGCAAAAATGCCAATGTAAATTATCCCTACACTATCGCAGGATTGGTAAACATCAAGTCGAGTAGTGCATCCACCAATCCTCAAAATTATTATTACTATTTTTATGAATGGGAAGTAGCCACATTGCCTTGTACCAGCACTCGTGAAGAAGTGAAAGTTTTTGTAAACAGTTCGGCTCCATCGGCCAGTTTTCAATACTCCAACACCCAATTAAATGTGAGTTTTTCCAACACTACCAATCCTTTGGGAAGTAGTTTTTGGAGCTTTGGCGACGGTAGTTTTTCATCTGACATCAATCCAAGTCATACTTTTGCAACAGGCGGAATTTATACCGTCAAACTTAAGGTTGACAACGGTTGTGGAGTTGACAGCACCCAACAAATACTCGATCTTACCGGTGTGGGAATTTATGAAAATTCTGACGCTAATCTTGAATTGTTCCCTAATCCTACCCAAGGTTTATTGCATTTAAAATGGACCAATGGATCATCAGAATCCAAACTCGAACTCCTCGATGTATTGGGTCAAAGCCTTATGGCAATAGTAATTTCAGAGTCCAATGGCTCATTGAACCTCGATTTAACTACCTTTGCTGACGGAATTTATTTTATCAAAGTGCAGCAATCGCCCTTTCAAAATCAACTTTACAAAGTAATTAAACAGTCAAAATAATGAATACAGTTAAAATTCTAGTTTCTATACTTTTTGCTTCTATCATCGGTAGCTTAGCTTGGGCATTCTTTCTGCCATCCAGTATTTTAATCAGTGAGAAAGTCAATATTTACGGTCCAGTAGAGCAGGTCTTTGTTCAGGTCAACAACTTCCACAATTGGAAAAATTGGTCTCCTTACAACGATTCTATTCTTTTGACACAATTTGCTGGCCCTCAGAAAGGCGCAGGAAGTCAAATGCTTTGGAACGACAAAAAAGAAGGTCGTAGCGTGCAGACCATCCTCGAAAGTGTTGAAAATCAGAAAGTGGTGACAGAGCTGGTTTTCAACGATCAACAGAATGCTGCTAAAAGTTATTTTTACTTTCAACAATTGGGCGACAGTACTGAGGTAAAATGGGAAATGAAAGTCGAAGACCTCTCCTATCCTTTTGGTCGATTTGTAGGTTATATGATTAAAAAAGGTGCCACTCATAACTTTAAAAAAGGGTTGGAAAAACTTAAAACTTTTTTGCAGCTCAATCCAGGATTAATGGATTATTCGGGCTACGAAATCATGAAAGAAAACACCGAATTAACGCATTACCTTAGTTATACCGATTCGGCATTAATGAGTGATTTGAGTCAAAATACAAAGCTGGCTTTTCAAAGTATTTATAGTATTGCTGCCAAAAACAAACTCACGCCCATGGGTCATCCTAAAACCGAATGGATGAGCTACAATCCTCAAGCTTATTCTAAGTTCAGATGCTTGGTACAAATTGGTAAGGAAGTTAAAATTAAGGAACAAAAAGTGGAATATTATGCTGCCAATGCCAAAAATGTAATCTGGTTGAAATATGTGGGAAGTTACGAAAATTCAGCCATTGGCTGGGAAACCCTTGATAAATATTTAGCCAACAATAAATTACAAATGGCAGGGTTCCCTTATGAAGAATACGTTAGTGGGCCTGAAAATGAAGCGGATACCTTAAAATGGGTTACAAATATTTATTTTCCAGTAAAGTAAAATAAGATTTTCAACCTTTGAGTGAAAGAAATTGGCATTTGAGGATGCCCTTCAGGAATTAAATAGGCAGGATTAAAACTTGTGATCGAGGTAATACTGCAAACTTCGGTTGCGCAAAAAATTGGCAAATTGGAGCGTCATTTCGTCCATAATTCCCCCTAAAAGGCAATCTTTAAACTCGCAATGACCATAACCCATAAAACATTCATATTGTTCCAATTTCCCTTCAATGGCTTCAAAAATATCCAACAGCGAAATATCAGCTGCGGCTTTGGCCAAGAAAAATCCACCATTGGGACCACGCGAACTGCTAACCAACTTTTCTTTACTCAAGCGTTGCATTACCTTAGCCACATGATGTTTTGAAAAGCTAAAAGCCTCAGCAATACTTACTACACTTGTTTTATCTCCATTTTTTGCAACGTAAACCATGGCATGGATGGCAATACTTGCTGCTTCGGATAAACTTATTAATTTATTATGCATTAAATTCCTAAATACTTAATTAAATGTTGGTTAAATCTCACTTAAACGTTCTAAAAAATCATTTGAAGTAGGCCACAAAATTAAGTATTTAAATACATCAATTTTGCAAAACTTACTAATAAGTACCCTATTACTCAATTGAGTTTTATCAATAGTTGCTAACGCAGCCAATCGTAAATTATTTCAGATATCCCATGTCGGCAATGCGCTTTTGGTTATCTTCGCTTGAAATAAAAGCCATGAGTCTTATCGCCTATAAATCTTCAGCCGGCAGCGGCAAAACTTTCACTTTGGTGCTTGATTATCTATCTATTGCCCTGCTTGACCCCAAAAAGTTTAGAAATATTTTAGCGTTAACTTTCACCCTAAAAGCCACCGCCGAAATGAAGCAAAGGCTCATGCGTTACCTTCAACTCCTAAGCCAGCAAGATAAAGAGAAAGATTGGAGCCCAGAAATCAATGCCATTGCAGTAATTTTAGCAGAGAAAACCAATCTCACCCTACCTCAAATTCAACAACGCTCAAAACAACTTTTAAATCTCATTTTACACCATTATTCCGAATTATCCATCTATACTTTGGATAGCTTTGTGGTAAAAATAGTAAAGAGTTTTACCCACGACCTCAATCTTAGTTCTAATTTTGAATTGGAGCTCGACTCCGAAGTTTTTGTAGAGGCTGCTGTGGAACATTTACTCAAAAAAATTGGCAAAGACCCTGTCCTTACTCAGTTTGTGGTGGATTTTGTTTTGGAGGCTTTGGACAATGAAAATTACCAATCGCTCCAGAAAGAACTTGAAAAAAAAGCCTATCTCCTTTTTCAAAGCAGCCATTACCAACCCATCGAAAGCCTTTCAGAGGTGCCACTCAGCGAGTTTGAGCTATTGAGAAAAACTTTAAATCAAGACCTTGCAAAAACTTACCTTTTCTTTGAGCAAATGGGCAAAAAGGGTTTACAATTAATGGAACAAGGTGGGGTGCAACCCAATGATACTTCAAGTGGTTTTTTAGAAAAATTTTTCCACAAACTTATAAATGTGGAAATCAACTCCGCATCCAACCTCAGTAAAATTGAAACCGACACCTTCAAAAAACATATAGATGAGGGACTGGAATGGTATCCCAAAAAGTCGGCAA